>JAOQAL010000055.1 GCA_025963615.1 Chitinophagaceae bacterium
TTTGTGACTCTGTGCCTCGGTGTCTTTGTGTTCCAAAATTGTATTTTATCCCTCCCATAACTTAGAAGTCAAATTATTACTTAGGCATTTTAGAGGTTAAATGTTTTGAAACACAGCGGCACAGAGACACGGGGGCACGGTGGCACAGAGAGGCACAGAGAATGGCTTTTGGGTTAGAAGTTTATTAGTTCAATAGTTCATGACCCTTCGATAAATTGAGAGGGGCAGTAAGGAAGGATTTATTGAACGTATATTTTCTGCACAGCGTATTTTGTATCGCCCGTCAACCTTACTATATAAACCCCTGCTGTTAGCTGATTTGCCGGTACACTGATATTTCCGGTCCTGCCATTTATATTGGACTTGCTGATGATTACTCCACCCGTGGTAATTAACTCCACAACACGGTAATCTGAATTCGATGGCAGGTACACTTGTATAACACCATTCGTAATAACTGAGGGAGAAACGAGAGGCGCTGTCTTATTGCTAAGTTTTATATTGATAATTCCGGAGTAGGTGAACCTGCCGTCCCTATCGACCATCTTCAGCCGGTAAAAAATACTTCCGTTATAAGTAACCGGATGCAGGTAGTGATATATAGATCCAGATGGTTGATTTTTTGCCGCGACGGTGCCAATCTTAGTAAACCTGTTTCCGTCCAGGCCATATTCGATTTCAAACTGGCTGACATTTTCTTCCATCGCAGTGTGCCAATTCAGTTGTACACCGTTATTGACCGGCAATCCCTGGAACTGTAGAAGAGAAAGCGGTAATGGACCTGCATTAACTGTAATGCGGTATACACTGTTAGCAGTAAGAGAAACCGCAAAGGCTTCTCCATTTTCCGTTTCCCCAAAATCTACTATACCGGTAGGAGAAATTGTTTGCGTGCTGACGTTCCATCCGCCTGAGCCATCAGAAACAATTTTGTAAAAAACACCAGAGTAAAAATCGGCGCTAATATACCAACCCTGCAATAATGGATACGCTGTGCCTCTGTATACAATCCCACCCGTTATACTGGCAGAAGGGTTTTGAGTAGCATAAGTATGCACAGGAAAAACATAACTGGAAGGTCCACTGCAACCAGTAGTATTGAAGGTGGCATTGCCTTCATAACAGCGCCATCCGTAGTTAGTAGCCAGTGTAGCAGCACTGGCGCGGAAATTGATTTCTTCCCAGGAATCCTGTCCTACATCACCGATCCACATGTCATTAGTCTGCCTGTCAAAACTCCAGCGATATGGATTGCGCAGGCCCAGGTTAAATATTTCATTACCGAAAGGATTGTCAGCCGGTATAGTATAAAAAGGTGCAGTTGCCGAAGTATTAACATCAAACCTCAAAATTTTACCAAGCAACACCGAGGTGTTCTGGGCATTATCGGGTGTATCGCCAGCACCTCCACCATCGCCGGTTGATAAATAAAGAAACCCATCATTCCCAAAATGAAGTTCACCACCGTTGTGATTGCTGTTGGTAGGATGGGGTATCGTGATCACTATTTCTTTGGTACTGGCATCAGCCACATCCGGATCGCTGCTCACCTGGTATCTTGCCAGTTCCAGGTCGCCTGCCGTATTGGTATAATAGACAAAGAATAACCCGTTATTTACATAGTCAGGATGAAAGGCCATGCTCAGGAGGCCCCTTTCGCCGGTACTACTCAGATTCGAAACGGTGACGAAATCAGAAAGAAAATTGAAGGCCGCATCATAAGCCCTGATGGTTCCCTGTTTTTGAACAATGAAAATCCGGTTGCTGCCATCACCGGCATGCACCAATTGCATGGGCAGGTTGAGGCCGGTGGTAATGACAGGGGACAACAGCAGGTCGGGCTGCGTCAAACTATTTTTTGAGATGAAATTTAAACTGAGAAGGATCAAAATCATCCTTAATGATCGGGGGTGGTAAATATGTCCAGGAATTCTTTCCATATTTTTAATTTTTGATTGTCCACGTCTTGTTATGACCATTATGACCAACGCAATGCTGCTCCTGCCCGGTAAGATATTTCACGCAAAGATATTTCACGCAAAGGGCGCAAAGAAGCAAAAAACGCAAAGAGATGAACATGTTTCACGCAAAGCGCGCAGAGAAGCAAAGAGCGCAAAGAGAGATGAACATGTTTCACGCAAAGGGCGCCAAGAAGCAAAGAACGCAAAGAGATGAAGGGTTATGAATAAAAACTTTACTTTTCCGATATCTCTGCTGCCAATCAAATCGTAATCGACCTAAACTCCATGAAATGGAGAACCGGGAAGACTTTCAAAGAACAAAGATAAAACAACAGAACGATCGCGTAATAGCAAATAATTTCTTAAATTAATGTTGAGGGCTGTCCAAATTTTTTAATGAACATTTCAACTGCAAGTTTTAAACATCAGCTTAAACTAGATATTATGAAAACCATTGCGGCACTTATTGTCTATTTAGCTATTCTTTCAGGGTGTAAACAAAAAAATGAAACCAGTACAGAACCCTTAAAAAACCCAGAAAAGGCATTTAGTAAAAATGGTTTGCTGGAAATTACATTAGAGGCCAAAGAAGGTAACATACAATTAGCAGGTAAATCCTACACTGCCTGGCTATATAATGGAAGCTATATGCCTCCTTTGCTGCATTTAATTCCCGGTGATACGCTAAGGCTGCATTTGGCAAACGGACTAAACATGCAAACCAATCTGCATTATCATGGAATGAATGTTTCACCCGCTGGAAACAGTGATAATATTTTCAGAATCGCCAATCCGGGCGATACCTTGTTGTATGAAGTCATAGTACCCAAAAACCATGATGCGGGTACTTTTTGGTATCATCCCCACACCTGCGGTAACAGCGAACAGCAGGTTTCACTGGGTCTCAGTGGAGGCATCCTTGTCGAAGGCTTGTTTGCCAAACTGCCGCCTGTTTTCAAACAGCAGAAGGATTATATCATGCTGCTGAAGGATATTCAGTCAACAGAAGATTTAAAGAAAGTGTTTCTGTGCAGTGCTGAAAAAGGCGTAAAGGAGGTATATAAATTTGACAGCGAAAAACCCAGGCAATGCACTGTAAACGGGCAAATTAATCCGTTCATCAGCATTCAGCCCGGCGAAACACAGATCTGGCGAATATTCAATGTTGGTGCTAATATTTATTATAATATTCACCTGGACGGTCATCAGCTTTATCAAATTGGTGAAGATGGCGTGTATTACAAACAGGTAAAAGCAAGAGATAGCATTTTAATGCCTCCTGGTTCAAGAATTGAATTATTGGTACAGGCGAAGAAAACCGGTGAGTTTAAATTAAAAACACTGGCAATGAGTACCGGCAGTGATGGAGACAGCTATCCCGAAGTTATATTGGCCACCATGATTTGTAAAGGGTCTTCCATTGACCCCTTGCCCATACCGCTAAAGGTGAATGACCAACTTATTGATTACCGCACAAAAACCATAACAGGAAAAAGAACTTTTAGATTTACAGAAGGGCCAGGAGTCTTCTACATTAATAACAGACTGTTTAACCGTGACTCCATTGATACCAGAGTAAAATTAGGCAGCATTGAAGAGTGGACCATAATAAATGCCTCTGATGAAATGCATTGTTTTCACATTCACCAAATAAATATGCAGGTTGTGGAAATAAATGGGAAACAAATAGAATTTAACGGTTATAATGACGTTGTAAATATGCCCCCGAAAAGTATTATTAAATTGATTATGCCATTTACTGAAGAATATATGGTAGGCAAATTTGTATATCATTGTCATATACTGTCTCATGAAGATAAAGGCATGATGCAGGTGATAGAAGTAGTTAAATAAATTATTTGCTGAGCCCTGGGGCAATTTCCAGCAGGCATTCAACCCAAATTCCATACATCTAAGCGATGTCGGGAAAGTAAAGATTGACTCTTAACAGTTCATCTCTTTGCGTTCTTTGCTTCTTGGCGCCCTTTGCATGAAACTTGTTTATCGCATCGACATACTTCTTTTCGAATCCCAGGGTCTGCCGGTGAAATATTTTTTTACATTTTGAAGATTAGCTTGGGCAAGACCCCGGGCAGACGAAAGACTGACTCTTAGCAGTTCATTTCTTTGCGCTCTTTGCTTCTTTGCGTCCTTTGCGTGAAATATTCACCTACCCGTATTAATACGGTATTTTTTTTCACATGGCACCATTAGCTTTGAAAGGAATAGCCGGCAACAAACGTTGCCTCGATCATTAAACCATTGTCAGGTTCTACTCAGCACCTGGCAAACCTGTCCGGAAAATAGGGCCCTTGCCGGTTATTCTTTTATTGTCCTGGTTTAAAAAATCCTTTTTGTATGGCATATACCACTAATCCAGCGGTGCTGTGCACATTCATCTTTTCCTGGATTTTCTCCCGGTAGCCTTCGATGGTCCGGATACTTAAGTTAAGAGCCGCCGCTATTTCTTTATTGGAGAATTCCTGGCAGATAAAACGGATGACCTCTTTTTCCCGCTCGCTAAACGTTGTCCTGTCTTTTTTGTATGGATTGAATTTGCTGGACGCAATCATTTTTGCCAGTTTGGTTGATGTTTGGCGGCAGTAATAAGTATTATTTTCATAAACGGCATAAATAGCCTGCAGTATTTCTTCCCGCTCTGCATTTTTTAAAAGGTATCCCGTGGCCCCTGCCTCCAGCATGTCGACAATCAGGTTCTCCTCATCAAAACTTGTCAGCGCAATCATCCGGGTATCCGGATAGTTTTTATGGATCAGGCGGGCCGCTTCAATTCCATCCATGACCGGCATATGGACATCGATGAAAACGATATCGGGTTTCAGCTCAGCAGTCAGCCGCAGCAGCTCCCGGCCATTTTCAGCCTCGCCGGCGAATTCAATTTCCGTATGCCGGCGCAGCATGTTGCGGAAACCTTCCCGCAGCATGGCGTGATCATCTGCGATCAGGATCCTGATGGTGGTCATTTCGTATGATTTCATAACAGCGTTATTACAGGGGGATTTCAAAAGTATAACGCGTACCCATACCCGCTTTTGAATCCAGGTACATCGTTCCTTTCAGTATGTCTGCCCGGCTGAGCAGGCTGCGGAGGCCAAGGCCAGTAAAATCGCGGCTGCCGGCGCTATTATCAAAGCCACGGCCATCATCTTCCGTCCGCAGTAAGAGCATCGGGCCAGCCACCTTCAGCTCAATCAGCAGCGTCGCCGCGGCAGCATGTTTCACCGTATTATGAATGACTTCCTGGATGATCCGGTAAATATTCACCGACTTGTCCAGGGACAGGGCTGGAATATGATCGTGTTTTAATCGGACCTGCAGACCCGTCTTTGCGTAGATCGTATCGGTTGATTCCTCCAGCGCGATGACGAGCCCTTTACGCAAAAGCGCTTCGGGCATCAGGTCATTGGCTATCTCCCGCACTCGGTTGATCATGGTATCCAATGTCTCATTGGTTTTGGCCAGTACTCTTCGATCCTCCGGGTCCTCTAACTCAAAGCTGTTAATGTTATACTTCACAGCCAGCAATACCGGCGAAAGATCGTCATGAAGATCACGGGCTACCCGGCTTCTTTCTTTCTCGAGCGTGATTATTTCAGCCTGAACTTTTGAATTGTAGAGTGCAAAATTGCTTTTTTGCTGGCGGAGAATGGTAATAATAAAATAAACAAGGATGATGCCGAGCACGGCAACAGCGATCAGAACGGCAGTATAAATCTTATTTTCTTCGGTGCCCATAACAAAGCCAGTGCGAACACAAGATTAACAAAAAAATTAATAGCTTGCAGGAAAAGGTAGATGTTCGAATAAAATCGTTCGCTGAAATTAAGTCTTAAAAATAAAAACAGGTAGATCGTTGCAGTGTAAGAATAAAAAATCACCAGGCCTGAACAAATAAGAAATTTTGAATCCCTCAGCAAGGAGCCGCGGCCACTCATAACAATAAGATTGATCTCATCAATTGACAAAAAGACCAGGCAAAACGAATAAATCACCCAGAAAAGTGAATTGCCGGTAAACAGGGAATTCAATAGCAGGTTGTCGAAGATCCAAACAATAATTAACAAACTAAGAGTAAACACGTAGCTATACTTCTTTCGGCTGAAGCGGCCCCAGCTTTTAAAAAGCCATAAATACAATAAGGCTTCAATAATACTATAGAGATTATAGTTAATGCCGTTATCCCTGAATAGGTAAGCCGCCACGTTACTGATTACCTCATTCAACAAACCAAAGAAGCATATAAAAATAAAAGGATGATAAGATTTATGAATTTTCTTAAACCTTATCAACCCGGTTATTGCGGCTATAGTCACACTATAACCGCTTATCAATGCCAAACTGAACATCATAATATTTAGGTTCCGCTCAAAGCCGATGTCACTGTCGGGCAGGTCGGCGGACACTTGATCCCGATTTCGACAATTTTTCCTCCCCCGGAAGGTTCAATAAGCGTTGTTTTATCGGGCAAAATATCCCGGCCGTTCTCATCAATTGCTACTGCAATGATACGCACCTGTTCGTCAACTTCCATACCCAGATAAAACCGTAAACCCACCGCACCAGTCTCCGCAAGCAGGGCATCGAACGCATCGCGGTCAAAAGTCTCTGAAATAAACAGGATGTCCTTTCCCCGCATTTCCGGTATCAGGATGGCTTCTCGCTCAGAACGGTAAAGTGTAGTCATGGTAATTGCCTGGCCGAGTGTAATAAAATGGTTGCTCATATACGAGTGGTTTTAGTTTATGAGCAAATCAAAACAAAGCGGTCATTATATTTACAGGTGTTACTACGGAACAGCTACAGGTATTTACCGCAACGGGATGGAATAATGAGGCCAATCTTGATTAGGGAAATGAAATAGCGATTTTTTTTCATTTGTGCGTCAGGGTTAGTTCCCTTTTTTAAAATTGTATAAAGAAAATGAATGAGGCATGGAATTCTCAAGACTATAAAATTTTCCCTTCTGCATCGCTGATAACCTATTTGTCTGAACAAAAAAACTGAGTAACCCTGTTAACCTTTAATCCCGAAAAAATCTTCGGTCGATCCCACGAAAGACAGCAGTTCCAGCCTTGGTTCAGCTTCGGGTAAACTTGCCCATAATTCTGTGGAGAATTTCTTGAACGATTCCAGTGATTGCAAAAGATCGTGGGCTTCTTCATTTACAAACTGATCGAAATGCATAAATGTCTTCCCGTCTGGCATCAAAAAAGTACTGTATTTGATGCCAGGATGATTCAATTTTCTTAACTCGGCTACCACCTCTTTTATGTTTTTAATGTTAGTAGCAGCATATTCCTGGGTGGTTGTGTATTCAACTCTGACTATTTTCATATCCTTATTGATTAAATAAAATTAAAGCTAATAAAAAACAGCAGGGTTCCAGGGGATAAAAACGACATTTAGATGGGGTGATTGCGACAAATTATTCAACCCGC
>JAOQAL010000062.1 GCA_025963615.1 Chitinophagaceae bacterium
CAACCCGGGGGCATAGGTATATACCGTTGATGCACCCAGGTAACTGAACATGGAATAACGGATACCTGCATTAATCGACAGATCAGGAGTTACGTCATATTTATCGCCGATATACAGGGCACTTTCAAGTCCCTGTTCACCCCGCACAATATCCGGCACAACCAGCGATCCTTTGCCCTCCGGGGTGAAGGAGCCGGGATGTAATTTGTAAAGAATGGAGGTCAGTCCAAAACCAATGGTATGTTTTGGGTTGGGGGTATAATGAAAATCGGCGCGGAAATTTGTCTGGGCAATATCAAAGGCCAGTTTGTAAGCATTTACAGGATTACTTTGGCTGGATACATTGTATTGGTAATAATCGTAACCACCAAGTATAAGCGCATTAAATTTATTGTTGAAAATATGTTTCCATTTTAAATTAATATTCTTGTTCTGGTACCGGTAAAGCGTGTCGCTGTTAAACTTAAAGCGGTCACTACTGATATAACCGCTGAAATAAAGGCTGTTTTTTGAGTTGATCTCATGGGTGATGCTCAGATCCGCATCATAAAAACCGGCCCGGCTGTTTTTGTATTCCTGGCTTTTTATTTTTTTCAGTATCCAGTCGGAATAGGTGGTGCGGCCACCCAGGATAAATGTTGTCTTGTCTTTAATAAGAGGCCCCTCAACCGTCAGTTTGCTGGTTAACGGACTGATACCACCTACGCCGGCAATTTTTTTCTTGTTACCTGTGCGGGAGGTTACATCCAGTACCGATGTCAACCGGCCGCCATATTTTTCAGGAATACTGCTTTTATACAATTCGATATCCTGTACCACGTCTGGATTAAATGCGGAGAAGAAACCGAACAAATGGGAGGGATTGTAAATGGTAGCATCATTGAAAAGAACAAGATTCTGATCAGTGGATCCCCCGCGTACATTAAATCCCGTGGTTGCTTCTCCGACCGATACAACGCCGGGCAATGTGAGTATGGTGCGGAGAATGTCGGCTTCTCCAAAAGCAACAGGCATTTGCTTGATTGTTTTAATACTGATCCTTTCCATCCCCATCTGCACCCCTTTGAGATTTGAAACTTTATCCGATACAACAATTACGGCCTTCAGGCTGGGAATAAAGTCATCCATTTCAATATTGAGTTTCCCGTCCGAATAAAGGGCTATTTGCCTGATCGTTGCCTTCATCCCCACACTGGATATTTTCAATACATACCGGCCTTTGGGAAGGGTAAGCGAATAATAGCCGAATTGGTCAGTGATAGTGCCGGTAGCGGATTGATTTACCTGTAATGCAGCCGAAGCCAGCGGCTCGCCGGTTTTTGTATCCCGTACATACCCCGCTAATGTTGCCGTGCCGGAACCGGCATCATTGGTCTTTATGCCAATTTCGAACAGCTTGTTTTCTACAGAAGCTGCTATTTTGTCTTTGCCTTTTCGTTCCTTTAATAAATTGGCCATGCGCAATGAATCAGAAGGCGTCATTATTTTATTCAGAAAACCGGGCGGCAAGGTGGTGAGTATCGTTTGACCCCGGGTAATAAAAACATTATTACGGGGATCAATGGAATAGTGAAAGGCCTTATTACTTAAAACCCCGTCTAAAATTTCTTCCATGGTTTTTTCCGTAACGTGTAATGTTACATAAAGACTATCCAGCTCCGGTGCATGGTAATAAAACCGGTATTCTGTTTGTACCTCCAGGTCCCGGACAAACTGTTCAAAACTTACGTTTTCAAAATTCATATTATACAGCTTCCGGTTCTGGGCTTTTACCGTAGTTGCAACAGGAAAAAGGATAAGAATAAAGAAAATAGTTCGTAAAATATTCTTCATGTTAATTTATAAGCTGATCGTAATAACGGGACAATTCAGTGATAAAGCCTTCCTTGTTTCTTTTGAATTTTAGTTTGTTCTTCCGGGTGAATGCCGCCAGTTCTTTCTTCTTGTCTTTAAATAATTGTAAAACTGATTTTTTAGTTTTAATGTTATAATAGATTCCGGACTTTTGAATGTAGTAAAAATCATGGGCATCATATCTCCTTTCTAATTCAGATCCTTTTACTTCTTCAACATGCTTTTTTGTCCGCTTGATGAATACTTTTATTTTGCCATTGTACACACGGTCATAAAAACCATCTTTCATATCCCGGCTATTACTATCGGCTTCCAGCCGCACAAATTCGTGGCCGGGCAATGTAAACCAGCCTACCTGGTTTCTTATCAGGTCCATTCTCAGGATATTCCTGTATTCTTCGGAGATATTTTCATTGTTGTATCTGACGATGACGGCGTTGTCCTGCTCAAGATCATAAAGCATCAACACGCCCCGGTATAAGATCCCGTCATAAAATACAGAACCCGGCTGTACTTCGTCAGCTATGAAATAGGGGTGCCCGGTAGAAAGGTGATTATAGCCTGCATTTTGCGGCCCATTGTACAGGTGTATATTTTCACCGAGTGTCTGATTGTGAATATTTATAACCTGCTGAAGAGAGGAATTCAGCAGGCTGCTGTCTGAAAGTTTGTTTTGTGCGGCAATTCCATTATAAAAAAGGACACAATAAAGACATACTATTTTTCCAGGCAATCTTTTCCTCATCGTTAAAGCAGTTGTCAGATAAAAGGTAAATAAAAGGAATTCTTAAATAAAACCATCCTTTAAACCACCGGAACATACAAAATCCCGGTTGGAATGATTCTTTTAAGATTTAAGGTAAGAAGGAATACCCCCTAAGATACATAAAATTTCATTTCAATAAATCACTGGGTAGTTGCCCGAATTGCTTTTTAAAGGCCAGCGTAAAATTGCTGAGATTGGCATAGCCGAGCGCGTAACCTACATCTTTGATGGAATATTCTTTGGATAATAGCATGACCCTGGCCTTTTCCATACGATGTTTTTGAAAGTATTCGTAGATGGGTAAACCATAAACTGCCTTGAAGAGTGTTTTCAGCTTTGATTCGCTGACCGCGACCATCTTTGCCAACTTAGCGATGGTGGGTGGTGGCACTGAGAAATCAGTCGTTATCAGGGCTTCTATTTTCCGGATATTTTCAATATCAACTTTGGAAATACCCTGGGCATTGCGCAGGCTCATTATTTCAGGAGTGAGCCAGCTGGAAAATTTTTCGAGAAGCGTTAAAAGCTTTGAAAGATAAAACAGGGGCGGGGGGTTGATTACGTCTGAAACAAAAAGATCCGTCATGATCTGCCTTGATTCTGCATCCGGTTTTTTGAATAACACCCCCGCCGTTTTTAATTCCAGGTATTGTTGCACCACTTCCCTTTTTTCATCAAACCCTAAATTTTTTTTCATCCATTCCGGGGACAAGAGAATCCGGATGGCATTTAACATAGAATCTTGCTAT
>JAOQAL010000101.1 GCA_025963615.1 Chitinophagaceae bacterium
TTTCAACAATCATATCGCTATTCGCCATTCCAAACCTGCCGGGTCTATAATGATGTTGCTCAGGCAGCGCCAGGCAATTCTTATCAGTATAAACACTTAATAAATCGGGTTGCAGGTTTCGCAACTACCCGGTTGTTTGACTTGTTAGTCCAATTCCGGTGCTCTTACTGATACGGTTACCCGCTGCATCATAAGCATAACTGACCTTTGTTACCGGGTTCCCTGTTGTGGCAGTCCTATTATTCTCCGGTATTTTACCATTATAATCTCCGGTTAGATTTTGAACAATTTAAAAAAGAACCAAAAACAGTATACGATCTGGTGATTCGTTTCCACTTCCAGGATGAATATGTGTCCCTTTGTTTGACGGCAAAGTGATGGGTTAATAACATATTTTTCATAGATATAATTTGCCCCAGGCAAAAATCTGCTTACGTAACTAACCCATTTGTACCTGCCTTACCGGCAAGACTTTATTTTGCTCATTGCATTCCAACCAGATAGTTTCCTGACTCCGCCAACTTGGTAAGTGCTATTAAAAATATCCTTACCACCATTATCGCTAACAATAAAATTATCATGCTTAACTCCGTTGGCTGTATAATGTGAATACACATCGTTCTTGTGTTTCTGATGGAATATAGATTTGAGCGCCCGTACGTTTAGTTACTTTCTCAATAGCAATCCGTATTCTTTTCCAGGATAATACTTATTTTCTGCTTCTTAAGAGTCTCTAAATCAAAAATGGTGAAAGCTGACAATAGCGATACAATCCCAGAACAGGCTCCAAATAGAATAACCTCCAGGCTGCCAGTTTGCCGACTCCTGAATAAAAACCTACATTAGCTTTTATCTTTCCAGATATTCCGCGTTTTGTGGTGATAAGAATTACACCGTTTGTGCCCTTTCAATATCGTTGGGATTAATGTTATTCAAAGGACTGCCATGTTTTATTATAGCATTACTAAAACTGGGGCCTAAACCGAAAGATGGATAGGGAACACCATCGTCGATTGTCTGTTGGTCAAAACCGAATGCTGTAATAACTAATAGCACATTTACAGGTATATCTTTAAAAATAAATTCACCAGCCGAATTACTCACCGTCCCTCTCGTATCATCTTTTAATCTTACCGATACAGCATCCCGGGCTGTTTTCCTTTAATAAAAATAGTTCTCTCTTTGATTTGATAGTCAAGTGCCATGTGTTTCATACAGCGCTCCATAACTTCTTCTATATCTTCGTCCCTGATCCTAATGGTAACAGGAGCAGCATTTTCAATTACCTTGTCGTTGTAGATAAACAAATAACCTGATTGCAACTGTATCACACGGAATACTTTTTTCAGTGAGGACATTTTTGAAATCAAGTGGGATAGACTGAAGCCTTTCGCGGAGACATGATGCCAGGCAGCAAGGATCAATGTAGTAGTGAATTTCATGATAAGGAAGATTTTTTTCCTGGCAGGTGGAATGATAGCCATGCTATCATCGAACAAATTGTTCATACCTTGTGAATGTTTGGGTTTAGCAATGCTGTGTTTCGCGACCATTATGGCATCACCGTAATTTTTTCTCCCTCGATTTTAAAGTGAATAGATCCGTCCTGTTCAATATTTTTCAGTATCGTACTGATATTTTCATTCCGTTTGGCAGTAGCGGTAAATGTTGTTTGCGTCGGATTACTCTCGAAGACGACATCGATACTATACCAGCGGCCCAACTGATCCATGATCTCTTTTATATTTTCATGTGTAAAGCGGAAATAACCGTTCTTCCAGGCTACTATATCGGCCGGATATTCCAGTTTAACGATCCCGGTTTCTTTGTCAGTAGTTGCCTGTTCGCCTGGCTTCAATAACTTATTGTCATCAATTCTAACCGAACCTTCGAACAGCGTTGTCTTTACCAGGTGATAGGCATTGACATTAAAGTGGGTGCCCAGCACTTCTATTTTTGTTCCCTTCACGTGGACGATGAAAGGAATCTTATCTTTTGTTACTTCAAAATATACTTCTCCGGTAACCTCCACGGATCTCTTATTCTTAAAAGAAACAGGATATTTCAATGAGGAAGATGCATTCAGCCATGCTTTAGTACCATCGGGTAAGATAATCTGATACTGCCCTCCGATTGGCGTCGTGAGTGTGTTGAATGGTATATCCGTTAAATCCGAATCAGTATATTCATAGCGGATTTCTCCATCGGCTCTTTTGCTGATTACCGCACCGGGCTCGTTCCTTACTATTCCATTTTGCAGATCGGTTAAGGCAATGATGGAACCATCGGATACCTGCAAGACCGCTTTATTACCGCCGGGAGCAACATCTCCAGCTTTAATGAGCAATTCCTGGCCTGATTTGTCTATGACAGAACGGTTTTTTATAAAAATTCCAGCTCCTGCCACTACCACTAAAAGCACCGCCGCAGCAATCATCCACCGGAATGTTCGGCTGGTTTTACGGGGAGCCGTAAAAGGAATTTTTTCTTTCAGTGACTCAAGCGATTTAATCTTCTCTTTTTCAAGATTCGTGATCCATTGTCTAGCGTTTTCGATATTCTTCTCATTGGTAAGTTCTTCAAAAAGAAGACGGTTTCTTTCCGATTTATTTTTCCATGCATTCAATTCCTCTTCTTCCTCTGTTGAAAGTTCTTTCCGGAGAAACCGGGCAATCAAAGCAGCCGTCCTCCAGGCATTCCGGAGATCATCCTCGTTCATATTTGAAGGATACCCGTTCATAACATTAAGGTAAATCTATTTAAGAAAGATTAGCTTGAAATAAGACAAGAAAATGAGGCTCAACCGGGAAGCATTTTGGATGGTGGATGATGCTGGATACTGGATGGTGGATGATGCTGGATGATGGATGGTGGATGATGCTGGATACTGGATGGTGGATGATGCTGGATGATGCTGGATACTGGATGCTGGATACTGGATCACTACTGTCCGGGTAAAGCTACTTAGGAAATAAAAAAAAGAGAGGAAAATTCCTCTCTCATAGTTAATTTAGGAGTTACGACACAACTAATATAACTATGAACAAAAGTAAGTTTTTTTCCGGACAGCCGATTTTCACCCA
>JAOQAL010000137.1 GCA_025963615.1 Chitinophagaceae bacterium
TGGCGCAGATATTCAACAAGAGGTTTCAAGAGTTATTAGGCAGCGATAAACCCAAAGGCATGTATATTTATCCTTTAACCCTGATCCATATTGGTGATTTCGAACAGTTGCAGAGTGCGCTGGAAAAGAACCCAAACCGCCTTTGGGAATTGTTGACCTATAACATCCGCGCAAAATTTTTGCCGCCATTTTATAACACGCTAAACCGGAATGAGATCAAACATGATTATTCCATCGTTAAGGGCAGGGTATCAGCTATCTTTGAACAGTATAAAGTCATCCCCGCTACCTTATGAGCAAACCCCGGCATCAGCATTATATTCCTAAATCCTACCTGAAGAATTTTGCATTAGAGCAAGATGGGAAATATTTTGTCGAAGCAAAGCTTAAAAATGAAACGGCTCCAAAGGAAAGGCTAATTAGTATCCGTGATATCTGTGTTGATAAAAACATCTACACTTTGCCGGAAGGGGCTGCGGACGATAAATATGCTATTGAAAAGTACTACGCGAGTGAGATTGACGCAGTTTACCCGGAAATCTATCAATTGCTGACCGACGATTCGGTGACAACGATTAGCGATGATCTACGACGAAAAATCATACTCACCACCATGAGTCTGTTTTTTAGAACGCCGAAATTTCTGAACTTAAATGCACAAAGAATAAACTGGATGCTGGATATGTCGGCCAACCGGTTTATTGATACGAAAGGCCGGGTCAGGGTTCAGCTTAACGGCCAGCAACTGGACTTTCATATCGATGAAATAGAACGAGCAAGGGCACAATTGCACATTACCAACAAATTAACTTTTTTACAACAACACCTTAAGGACTTACACGAGTTTGTTGATTTTAAAATGAATGCCGGCCCGAGTGTTATTACCGTCGATGGCGATATTGACCTGATTACATCAGATAACCCGGTTGAAATGCATAGCATCTTTAAAAATAAATTCGATCCTTTCGACCCGACGAATATTATCCAGTTGCCATTGGATAATCGGCACTATCTTATTATTTATCCTAATACAGAAGAAGTAATGAAAGAAATGGTTTTTCGCAGCCACCGCGATTTCTATTTCGTATTGACCTCCAATCACAACGTTGAGAAAAACTCGGAAGATTGGATTTTAGGCAGGCCCGGCACTATTCAGGCTCACCTGAGTGACCAAAAAAAGCATTGGGAAGAAACACCCGAAAACTTAGCTAAAGTGTCGGTGTTTGAAGCGCTTGCAAAGGATGCTAAAGAGATTGCTACCCTTATTGATACTTATGGCATCACACATGAAATAACGATCCGAAGAATTAAAGAAATGCTGGAACACCCGTTGCATGAAAATGATACGGAGCTAAAAGAATGCTATTGCGAGTTAAAGCAAAAAGGCTATATCATTTGACCGTGATCAAACATGATAGCGATATTTAAAGATCTGGCGGACAAGTCTACAGCAGCAATTGCAGTCATTAAAGATGATCACGAAGCTTTGCGAAAACATTTCGGTATCACTGATGGAAACTATTTTGCGATGACTATGGTGACCGACGCTATTATCCAGGGAATTAAAACCGCCTTGGAACCAAGCAAGAATGAGCCGCCCCTTAAAAGAAAAGAGTTGCTCGACTTGGTTGATGCACTGGTATATGACAGTGTTTTGGCTGGAGTCGATAACAGCGATTACCTTACGTTATTGCAAATTATAATCAGTAAAGAGCCACTTTATAAAACACTTTCAAATACGACCGCGTGGTCGACCGCGTTAAACGAGGCGAGAAACTATCGTGTGATCTCACCGGATATTTACTCCGTTAAAATCGGGTCGTTGCGCGATCACTTTGCTAAGGCTTTTGATATTGGCTCCGCTGCTTTGGCACTTCGTAAATTGGGTTGCCGGGTGGATATTAGTGGGACACAACTGGAGTTTTCAAGTGGCTTGGAGCAAGTGGTTGGTACATTGGAAAAGCAAATCATTGCCTATGGCCCAGTAGCTTTTATTCAGGCTATTTTTAGTTTTTTGGTTCACCAGCATATATACGTGCCTGAGTACCGGCGTTACCTCGTCAAAAATGATATTGCTTTTGCAGCGATGCAGGTATTCCCAATGCTCCCGTTTGGCTATTTACTAAACCTTGCGGTCAAACATATTGGTAAGCCTGAACTCCCATTAAAGCCGTCAAAAGCCAGGGAACTGATGACCGAAATCGAAAGAATAGCTAAACACCTGGGAAGTATCGCCGATGCCCGCGCTTATAACATTTGGGAAATTCAACATCAAAGCGCTGACACGTTACTGGATAATATCAGAGCCTTCGCCTTATTTGATGCTAATTTTGCCTTTCCTTCTTCGGATATCTCTGATACTATAGACTACATGGAGCACCTTTTTAGTTGGCTGGAAGATGAGGCTTTTATCAATTTATATGACTTCTCAAAAAATGATGTGGTAGCGGTCACAAAAGTGATTGATTTGTTAACCACCGATAACGGGCCTCAAATCATATATACCTCAGCTATACAAAAGCAGTTAAAGCATCTCAGCATTGAAAAATTAACAACCATATTGGCTTATTTATCGCATCTGCCAAATCAGATCAATCAGGAATTTATTTTAACGGAACATTATAATAAATGTACGTTCGGTTCAAAACCGCTGATAGCTTTAACACCTACTAAATTCTTACTCTGCGATAAGTCCTGGTGTGCCGCCGCCTTTTACGAAGTTTTAGCGACCCTGGTCAGGGGACTGGATACCAAAGACAATGAAAGCAATAAAAAAATAGGGCCAGCCCTGGAGCAATTCGTTTATGAGAAATTCAACAAAAAGGGGATTGATGTTTTACATGGCAATTATGCTACTGGTTCAGTTGTGAAAGGAGAAGCAGATGGATTAGTTGAAACGGAGAACGCCATTGTTTTATTCGAGATCAAAAAAAAGGTGTTAACAAGGCGGTCGAAAACAGGCTCTGCCGTTGCATTGATTATTGACCTGGCCGGCAGTCTGCTGGAGGCGCAGGTGCAAGCTGGGCGAACCGAATTACTGCTGCGGCAAAAAGGATTTATTGAACTTGAAAACGCAGGACAGATAACCCGAATAGATTTTAAGGACCGTGAAATTGAGCGGCTGGCAATTAGCCAATGGGATTTCGGAAGTTTTCAGGATAGAAGCATCATAAATAGTATACTCTCTATACTCATAAATACGGAGTACACTTTAATTAAAGAGGATAGCAAGTCCGACGCAGATAACTTCAAAAAAATGCAGAAGCTGCGAAAGGAACACGAAATTCAGGCCGGACAACTCCAAAAAGTCGATTCAAGATTTGATCATTACCCTTATTTCAGTTGCTGGTTTTTGAGCGTTCCTCAAATAATGGTTTTGTTGCGGTATAGCAATAATAATGAAGAATTTTATGCGGCATTAAGAGCAACTAAAAGTGTAACCATGAGCACCATGAATTTTTACTTTGAATTCCTACATAGCTTTATCAGGTCGCCCCGTCGAACAGGCGGTGAGTAACAACAAGGTCATTTGAGGTACACTTGCCATTTTGAAAGTGACGTGCTGCCCATATAATCTAAATCGTTAAATTAAGAAACTGATAATCGCCGCGTTGGTAACGCATAAACACAAAGGGTAGAATTATTGCAGGTATAGTCAATTATTAGCAGGTCTCCATCCTACGTGGAAGTGGAGACCTGCTAATATTATACAGCGTTTTTTTTAAATTGTCCATCGTCAGTAAATACGATTCCTCTAACACGTGCCAGAGTTTTACTGATTTTATTCTTTCTAACTTTTGCATACCGCTGCGTAGTTCTCACGGTTTTGTGACCAAGCATCTTGCTCACTTCCTCTAAAGAAAACTCAAGGATGTTTAACATGAAATCTGCAAATGTATGCCTAGCCAAGTGAGTGTTCAGTTCTCTATTAATCCCGCAAATTACTCCAAGCTCTTTTAGATAGGCGTTGTATCGTGCATTTGAATTTACAGGGACTAATTGACCTTTATATTTCCGACAATTATGATTTCGGTATCGCTCAATAATTTGATCAATAATTGGTAAGATTGGAACCATTTCACTTACACCAGTTTTTCCACGGTCTTTTATCAACCAACGCTCGCCAGAAACACCAACGTTCACAATGTTTTCAACGGTTAACGCAAAAACGTCCTGAAAAGCGAAGCCAGTAAAGCATTGAAAGATGAACGCATCTCTCACTTCTCCAATTCGATCAATTGTTATCTGTTTATTCCAAATCGTTTGTACTTCCTGGTATTCTAATGGCGGTATATCAGTTTCATCACCTCCACATCGAAATTTCAATATTGGATTTTTCGCAATCCAGTTATTAGTTTCAGCAAAATTTAGAATTTCTTTAAGA
>JAOQAL010000148.1 GCA_025963615.1 Chitinophagaceae bacterium
AACAGGTATGAAAATTATGAGAACCCGCTGCCATCTGCTTATTGCGATGCTGTTCTTCACTAGTTATGCCACCATGGGTCAAAAGGCAGGTGTAAATGACAATTCAAAAACTACCCATGCAACTGAAATGAAAACCTACCTGATTGAAAGGGAAATACCGGGGGCCGGTAAATTTACTCCTGGAGAATTAAAGGGCATCTCTCAAACCTCATGTACCGTACTCAAAGAAATGGGACCCGGGATTCAATGGGTACAGAGTTATGTAACGGGAAATAAAATATATTGTATTTACAAGGCCGAAAGCATTGAATTGATTAAAGAACATGCAAAAAAAGGTGGCTTCCCTGCTGATACCATTGTTGAAATTTCTTCCGTAATTAGTCCGGCTACTGCTAATTAACGGTCAAAAGCCTTTACGGCATCTGCAGCTAAAATTTTATTCATACCCATTCTGTTCATTCCTGACAACAGGAATAGGTGTCTCATGCTATGTGATTTACTAAAAATTCAATTGCAATAATGCCTGATTGATAATACTGATTTTTTTACTTAAAAAACGAAACCAAAATGAAAAATTTACTTAACGCTGCTGTATGCAGTATCGAAAAATGTTTTACTGTACGCCCGCTCCTGTATGGCGTCGCCCGTTCTGCCACATTATTTTTTTGTTCCATGATTTGGGTTGGTTTTTTACTTACGGGCTGTAGTAAAGATATCAAGGCGCCTGCGAACAATGCGCAACGCATGAGCGATGGCGATGCACTCGTGAGCAATAACCTATTGAACACGGAGGAGCAATTTAGCACCAACTATGAAGGGCTCGATGGACTTACCGGGCAAACTTTGTGGGAGTTGCAGCAAGCCAGGGCAGCGACAGCAAGATACCGCCAGCTTAAAAATGCCATCGCCGATGGTTACGCGGATATCAGTGTAGTAGTGCCCAATATGGGGTATCATTACATGCAATCGTTAATAGTTGATGCGACATTTGATGCCAGGAAACCAGAGATCCTTGTTTATAACCGGCATGATGATGGAAGCTTTGAACTGGTGGCTGTAGAATATGCAGTGCCCATTGATCTAACACCGAATGTAGCGCCGGAAGGCTTTACCGGTTCGGGTGATGTGTGGGATCGCAACACGGGTTTTGGTTTGTGGCTTCTGCATGCCTGGGTATGGCATAACAATCCTGATGGAGTTTTTAATCCAACTAACCCGGAGGTACATGTGCATTAGTCGTGAAGTCCCCTATGCCTCGGGGTGTTGAGTGTTTTGCGTTGGTATGATTTCTGGATTAAGGAGTTGGATTCGTTTTCTTCCAAGGGGAATTACAAAACCTGGACTTTTGAAATGATTTTCAAAAGCCCGGGTTTTTTGTTGCTTTATTGTTGAATGAGCAAAGAGTTATTGTAGAAGAATTGCAAGAGGATGTCATTGAAATCGGCGGCGTGCTTCTTTACTGAAACACCAACAAAGAGGTAATCTCTTTGCTGTTCTTCGATGCGCTGCGGATTAAAGATCACGGAATAAATTCTTTCTCAACCGATCGTTTTCGGATTTGCCCTTAACCACATCGGCTTTGTCTTCAATACTTCCTTGTATATTTTACAATCGGGTGAATGAGCTCCCTGCAGGTATCCGATGCTCATTAAAAATTCATTTACGATCTCTCCACCGGTGAATTTAAAAGTCTTTTTAAATAATTTCTCCCATTCTTCTTTTGATTTTGGATGATGATGATTCAACCATTTTTCAAACGAACCGTATTCTTTTTGAAGTTGAAGAATATTTTTGGCATTTTCTATTGCTGCATTAATTTTTAACCGGTTGCGTATAATGCCGGCGTCTGCCAACAGCCTTTCTCTATCGGCTGCTGTGTAGGCGGCTACTTTTTTGATATTGAAATTATCGTAAGCTTTCCTGAAAGTGGTTTCTTTTTTCAGGATGGTTTCCCAACTCAATCCGGCCTGATTAATTTCGAGGACCAGGCGGCAAAACAATTCGTTCTCATCGTATATAGGGAAGCCATACGATTTGTCGTGATACGCTTTATGCAACGTCTTTTTATCTTCCGGCATATATTCTATCGCGCTGCAGTATGACATCGTTTTTAATTAAAGGATTGTTTGAACTCAACGGGGGTAAGGTTCGTTTTTTGTTTAAATATTTTATTAAATGATTGCGGATGCTCAAAACCTAATTGATAAGCCACTTGAGCAACGGATAAATTGCTGGAAGATAATATTTCCTTCGCTTTTTCAATCAGTTTATTGTGTATGTGCTGTTGTGTATTTTGTCCCGTTAACGTACGGAGCATATCACTCAAATATCTTGGCGAAACAAGAAGTTGTTCTGAAAGATATTGAACCGTGGGTATGCCTTTCATCAAGGCCGTTTCGGTGTTAAAATAATTATTCAACAGACTTTCCATTTGTTCTAATAAATCGCTACTGACAGCTTTCCTTGTTATAAACTGTCTTTTATAAAAACGGTTGCTGTAGTTCAGCAATACTTCGATATGAGCGATCATTAGATCCTGACTGAAATCGTCTATCGTTGAGGTTAATTCGTATTCGATGTTTTCAAAAATCGAAACAATGATTTGGTTTTCCTTTTCGGAAAGATGCAATGCTTCATTAGCTGAATAGGAAAAGAAGCCAAAATTTTTAATAGTCTTTCCTAGCGAATGATTTCTGATAAAATCGGGATGAATGAGCAAGGTATAACCTGCGAAATCCAGTTCCTCGTCGGAACTTGCAAATAGCTGGTTGGGGGAAATAAAGACTAATCCGCCTTCATCGAAATCGTAATAATTTTGTCCGTACTTAATTTTTCCGTGTAGTGCTTTTTTATAAGAGATTTTATAGAAATTGAGTATAAATGATGTTGATAACAGGGTTCGGTCAATTTTTATGTTGCCATAATCAACCAGACTTACCAGGGGGTGCAGCGGCTTAGGCAAACCTAATGCACGGTGCAATTCTGAAATGGAATTGAATGCAAATGGCGAATTTTCTAACTCACGTTTCATATCTTCTTTAAGATGATAGCCGGTAAATCTAAAGAATAGATTTGCCAGCTAAGTTAATAATTTTATGTTATGCTATGCCGGACCGGGTAAATGTTCCATGATACAGTTCTCTGGTCAATCATTCCATGCACAGCGGAATCTGCCATTTCATCCATTATCCGATGCATGGCCCGGGTTCCATCTTCTACAGAATCCCAATGAAGCAGGTCCAGCATAGCGCCTTCTTCCTTCTCTGCTATTTGTCTGGATTGAAAACCTTGTTGGTGTTTAAGCCATGCGTCAATATCTGCATTGGCTCTAATAAACTCCCCGCAAGTGCATCCGCGAAGTTTAAAGCTGGTTATTTCTATGGCTCCTGTTTTATTTTGTTTACTATTCATTTTATAAAAGGTGTTATTAATTGCCAAAAAACAGTTGGTCAAATCCTTTTCTAAATGCTTCGTCGCCCACCTGCAAGCGTTGTGCATACGCGGCATGCGCATCAGCACCGGCCAAATATCTGAGTTTATCTTTACCGTCGGTAGCTGCTTCGTAAACCACTTCAGCAATTTGCTCGGCGGGTGTAAAATTATCTTCATGGATGCCGGCATATAATTTCTCTACCCATTTATTGTAGGCAGGATGTGAGGAAGTGTCAAGAGAACGGGTTACGAAATCAGTTTTAATTCCACCGGGTGAAACTGTTTTAATACCGATTCCAAACTTGGTTAGTTCAAAAGCCATGCTTTCGCTCCAGCCCTCCAGAGCCCATTTAGTAGCATGATAAACCGAACTAAAGGGAAATGTGATGAGTCCGCCGACGGAAGTGGTTGAAATGAACAGACCATTTTGTTTCTCCCTGAAATAAGGGATAAAGGCCTGCGTAACCCGGATTACACCCAATACATTGGTGTCGAGTTGTCTTACAAGCTGTTCGTCAGTGACTGTTTCCAGGGGTCCGATTAACCCGTAACCGGCATTGTTGAACACCACATCAATGTTACCGGAAGCAATTGCTTTTTTTGTCGTGTCTTTTATCTGGACGGGATTGGTAACATCTAATGGTAATAAGGTAATGTTGTGTATCCGGTTTAGTTCTGTTTCGTTTTCCGGCTTACGCATGGTAGCGATAACGTTCCAACCATTTCCTGCAAATAATTTTGCTGTTGCTTTTCCTAAGCCTGTTGAGGCGCCGGTGATGAAAATCGTCTTCATTGTTTTGTGTTTAAGTGAAATACAAAAGTCATCTGTTATGATTGGCTGGATGTAGTCAAAATGGAGAATTTTGTAGCCAAAATACGGAATGACTGAATTATCCTCGTCATCATCACCTAACAATTGGCCATAAACAAGAAGCCTCTCTAAGGCTAACAGCGATCATCATCATATTTTTTTCGTTCAGTTTACCGGGCCAAAGAACAGGAAGATTTTTCTTTAACCTATGAAGATTGGTCTTTGCGACAAATGTGGGTACACGGTAGGATAGCGTACGGGATCAGAGACTTCAGTTTAAAAAGTTTTTTCAGCTGGGGCCTGCCCTGAAGAAGCTGCGAGCGGCTAGCTATGAGCTGCGAGACTGAAGTAAGTTACAGAGCTAATGATAAAGCTGCAAGCTGAAAATAATTGACTTCTTCTTCCTAAATCCCGGGGTCTGCCCCGAAGAAACTGCGAGCGGCCAGCTATGAGCTGCGAGACTGAAGTAAGTTACAGAGCTAATGATAAAGCTGCAAGCTCAAAATAATTGACTTCTTCTTCCTAAATCCCGGGGTCTGCCCTGAAGATGCTGCGAGCGGCCGGCTATGAGCTGCGAGACTGAAGTAAGTTACAGAGCTAACGAGGAAGCTGCAAGCTACGAGCTGCGAGACCGAAGAAAGTTACTGAACTATAGGTCTTGAAGCTCGCAGCTCATAGCTGGAAGCTTTTATTGTTGGTTTGATAAATTGAACATCCAGCGAATGCCAAACCTGTCTAAACAACAACCCCAATATCCCCAAAACTCGTCACGCATGGCAGCGATGTTGCTGCCACCTGCTGATAGCGCATTGAATAATCTGTCGGTCTCTTCCCTTGTATCCGGTTCCAGGTTAATAGTCGTGTTATTGCCAATGACTAATTTGTGTCCCATTGATTCAAGCATGTCTGTTCCCATGATAACGGTACCGCCTAATATGGGCAGGGATACATGCATTACACTATTGGCATCTTTTTCGGATAATGACGGCGCACCCGGTTGCGGGGGCACATCTTTCATAAACATCATGGGTGTTGCAAATTCCGTTTTAAAAACAGATTTGTAAAAATGGAAGGCTTCGGCTGTGTTGCCCTGGAAATTAAGGTAGATAGATACTTTTGCCATTTTATTTTTTTTGTTTTGAAAATACAGACTTACTAGTTTTTGGTTTCAATTTTCAAATAGGTTTTCGCAATAACCACTAGCCAATAAATGTACGAAAAAATTAAAATTCTGTTGGCATAACCATGTAATGCGATGACGCCATCCGGAACAGATTTTGGCGGTTCTACACCCTGACCCATAGGAATACCTGCTTTTTGAAACCCAGAAATCATTAGCATCATGAATACGGCCATTAACACGAGACTTATCCAGGTAAAATGGGCTGAAAATAGCATTGGGGATTTATATTTTTTCCAATTTTCCTTTTTAACCAGATGATAGCTGATGAGTAAAGCTCCCAGGGGTAACGAAGGAATACCTAATAAAAATGCTAATCCATGGAGTTTGTGTTTTAAATCAAATAGTCCACCCATCTCCTGCCCGACGAATGAAACAAAAATCAACAAAACTCCAAGTTTCGCCCATGTTGTAGTGACCGTACTCCAAAGTAAAAATGTAAGAAAGAGTGAACTGCAACCCCAGAAAACAAAAAACAAGGTTAATAGCCACTTATAGTCTCCAAGGGCATATTCGCTCACCATATGCCAGGCTGGTGCAAATTCATGACTTACAAAATGTAAGGTCAATAAACACAATAACGAAATAACAGCACTTGCTATGACAAGTTTTGCATAAATGGTTTTATTGGTCAGATTGTCCATCTTCTTAAATTTTATTTTGGTTTAGCAATGTTTCTAATTGGTCAAAACAAACCGTGATTCCCTGTTCAAAGCCAAACTCAACAATCTTTTGCAGGTCAGCTTCAGTAGGATAAAATAGTTTAAAATCCACCTGGGTACCTGTATGAGTCTCAGTAAATACATTTTTGCCTTTCGAAACGGGCAAGTCGCGGTTTATATTTCCTTCTTCATCACAGAAACAATCTTCGGCATCATAACTTTTTAAATGTTCAATGGCAAAGTAATTCATGCGCCCCCAGTGCTTTTGGTTTTCGGGACTTATCATTGCATACAACCAAAAACCGCCTACCGAAAAATTCATTGATTTAGTTTCGGCGCGCCAGGGCGCCGGGCCCCACCATTGGTCGAGTAGTTCGCTTTCAGTGAAGGCACGCCAAACGTCTGAAATGGGCGAATTAAATTCTCTTGAAACGCGAATTGATTTTTCTTTTAAATCCTTTACGACTTGTGTTTTGTTATTATTCCCCATATCATTTATTTTTTAAAATAGCCCGCCTGGTGGGGTCGGCTGTTGCCGGGGATGAGTAACTTCTCATGCTCCTCCACTTTATTTGTGCTACTGATTGGTTGCAAATATATATGCAATTAACCGGTTGCGCAAATTTTTTTGTGTTTAAAATTTTATCGGGGGAGGTTGGATGGTGCAGGTGTTGTTCTTGCATTGGCAATCATCGTTACGGCAGTACAATGTTGATGCAAGTTCTTTGCATTTATTTACCGGATAACATTTTTATCTTTTGAGGGATTCCAAAAGTAAGGTGAAACAGTAACCACGATTACAAAACATAGGCCTAAGATGCTTGCTTCTATACCAAAATCTCCACCACTAAGCCATAAAGGAGCCTTATTAAATAAAGGCTTTAATAAACTGGGATCTTTTCCTCCGCTAACACCAAAACCAAGGATGGTTCCCTGCATAAAATTTGCCATAAAATGTAGTCCTAATGGCATGGCTAAACTTTTGGTTTTTAAAAAAGCAAGCCCAAACATTATCGAGGCAATAAAAATATTGATGGAAGCTATTATTCTTATTACCCCAATCATACCGGGATTATTAATATGCGTTAATAAGAATAGTCCTGCAATGATTAATTGAGCTGGCCATGGGCCTAATGACTGAACAAGCCGTTGAAACATAAATCCTCTGAACAGGAATTCTTCCCCAATGGCCACTGCCAGGAATAAAGTTAATCCTGAAAGGATCGTTGAATGAGAGAAAGCATTGGCCTGCCAATTGAGGTAGCCAAATACGGTTAACAGCATGGCGGGCAAAATCATCAGAACAGCACCTATTACAGACCCCCAAAAAAATTCTTTGAACCATTTATAACTGATTCTTCCGGTTAAATTACTGAGGGACTTGCGGGTGAACAATTGGCAAATAACCGAAACAATTAAAATCAATACGGCCTGGTGAGCCATTGTTATTTCAAAGGAATAGTGATCTGCTAAAATAATCAGGGGAAAGAGGAATGCTGCAAGCATCAAAAGAAAAATTGCTACCCACCAGATGTTTCTTAATTGTTTTTCTGTAGTTAGAAATATATGGGCTATCATTTTATGTATAATTGATTTGTGATCCCTGCCTTTAGTGTTTACACCAATTCATGGCGTTTCACCTGTCGGTGACTGGTGCTCAAGTTATAATTAAATCCCGCGCTGGGTTATTGTTTGTTTTAATATTCGGTGTTGTAGGTCTGCTGAAACTAAGGCTGGATTTGTTTTAGTTGACATTTCATTGTTCGGCTCTCGTAGGCCGGGAACCTTATGTTGAGGCTTGTTTTTTGTCTACCGATAAGATGCGTCGTGGCGCCAGAACACAAGTAAAGGTAAGGCACAGGTCGGGAGACCTGCGCCAGAAGCGGCATTTCGCCTGCCCGTGACCGGTGCTCAAGTTATAAATAAATCCCGGGCTGGGTATGGTTTGTTTTAATATCCGGGGTTGTAGGTCTGCTGAAACTAAGGCTGGATTTGTTTTAGTTGACATTTCATTGTTCGGCTCTCGTAGGCCGGGAACCTTATGTTGA
>JAOQAL010000155.1 GCA_025963615.1 Chitinophagaceae bacterium
CCTTAAACAATTTACCGCTGTATTTTTCGTCAAAACCGACTCCGTTATCCCTAATAAAAAAAATGGTATGATTTTCCCCGTTGAAAGTACCGATTTCAATACGCGGATTTTGTTTTTCGCCCGAATATTTTATAGCATTGGAAATAAGGTTTACCCATACCTGTCTAATGGTATTCATGTCGGCTACCGTAGCAGGCAACGGGTGAATGACCCACTCAATGCTGTCACCATTTCCGGGTGTCAGTTCCTTAATCACTTCGTGAACCATCGCCGTGGTATTAATATTTTTTTTTGCAATATCCTGCCGCCCCATTCTTGAAAAAGCAAGCAGGTCATCAATGAGTTGCCCCATCTTTATGGTATTGTTTTTAATAACGGAAGTAATTCGTTTGGCTTCATCGTCCAGCTTACTACTGTAGTCTTCTTCCAATATCGCGGTAAAGCCAATGATACCCCGTAACGGCGCCCGCAGGTCATGGGATACAGAATAAGAGAAGGCTTCGAGTTCTTCATTGCTCTTCTTTAATTGCCTGGTGCGTTCAATTATTCTTTCTTCCAGTTCCTGGTTAAGTTTAATAATATCCCGTTGCGCATTCTTAAGTTTAGTTACGTCAATAGCAACGGTCATGATGGCATACACGGCGTCATTCTCATCTTTTAATGGAATAAATCTTGAAATAATATCATAGCCAGCCCGACTGGACTCCCGGGTAATCGTTTCTCCTTTCAAGACTCTTTCAAATACTTTTTGGATTTCGGCAAAGAATTCAGGCAATAAAACATCTTCAGCCTTATTTCCTAATAGTTTTTCTTTTGAAAATCCTAACTTTTCAAGCATATCCCCCTCAATCAATAAATACCGGAAGTTCAGATCGAGCAGGCAGATCACCGTACCCGGTATGCTGGACGCAATGGCCTTGTATATTTTTTCACTTTTAACTATTTTTTCTTCCGCCTCCTTTCTTTGCGTAACATCACGATAGTTAGCAACAACGGCTTTCACCTCTTTTACATGCAACAGATTGGTAAAAGTGCCTTCCATCCAAAAGTAATGGCCCGCTGCATGGAGGAACCTGCCCTGGAATGCAATGGGAATTCCGGGCTTCTTAAAAACTTCGTTGCGTATATTTTTAATGGTTTCCAAGTCGTCCGGGTGAGTGAGGCCGATGGTCTTTCCCAAGGGCAGCATACCAGTAATTTTTTCTGCTGCAGGACTTCGGTAAAAGACATTCGAAAATTCATCTATCAAAGCAATGCCTTCTGCGCTGTTTTCGATCAGTGACCGGAAACGCATTTCACTGGCAGCGAGATTATCCTCGGCCAGTTTACGTTCGGTAATATCCGCCTGGATGGCTATATATTGATAGGGTTTGCCGTTATCATCCAGGAAAGGAACAATGGTAGTGTCGATCCAATAAATAGATCCGTCTTTCGCCTTATTTTTTAATTCCCCTTTCCAGATTTTCCCATTGGCAATTGTTATCCATAAATCGCGGATGAATTCTTTAGGATGATAACCGGAATTAATAATGCGGTGATCCTGACCAATTAATTCTTCCCGGCTGTATTTCGAAATTTTGCAGAAATTATTATTGACATAATTGATAATTCCTTTTTGATCCGTAATAGCGACAATGGAGGATTCGTCTAATGCGTATTTGTAGTCAGAAATCTCTCGAAGGCTTTTTCGCAAATTTTCTTCGACTACCTTGAGTTCAGTAATGTCGGTTGAAATACCAAAAATAGCGTAGGGCTCGCCAGCGTCGTCAAGCAGGGTGCTTTTCACCGAAATATAAGTATGCAGTCCATCCTGTTGCGGTACTTTTTCTTCCTCAGTCAGGGCGTGATCAGCTGCAGCCGTCCGTACATCCATTTGCCTGTAGGCATTGGCATCTGCTTTGGGAAAAAAGTCATAGTCTGTTTTGCCCAGCGCAGATCCCGGGCTAAGATGAAACACCTCAGCAAAGCGACGGTTGACCAAAAGATACTGGCCCTGCAGGTTCTTAACATAAATTATGGCGGTTGAATTGTCAATGATGGCCTGCAGCAGTTGTTGGCTTTCATTTAATGCCTGCTCTGCTTCTTTTCTTTCGGTTACGTCGCGGAAATTGGACACCAGCGCCTTGATACTCGATTCATTCATCAGGTTCGTGACCATACCTTCGCACCAAATCCATCTTCCGTTTTTATGTAATAGTCTTTGCTGCAAAAAGAATGATTTTCCCGGCGTTTCCATGATTTGCTGCATTTGTTTAATCAGCCCGGGAACATCTTCAGGATGGATCATCTCAAAAACCGGAGTGGCTCTCAGTTCCTCTTCACTATAGCCGAGAACGTTCGTAAGCGAAGGGCTTGAATAAAGAAGTTTACCATCCGGTGTCGCCAGCGTCATCATGTCGCTGCTCTTTTCAATCAATGTCCGGAATCGTTTTTCGTTTGCTATTACTTCATGCGTTTTTTCTTCCACCCGCTTTTCCAACTCAATATTCATCTGCCTGATTTTTTCTTCAGCTTGTTTTCGTTGGGTAATATCGACAGCGGCTGTCAGAAAACAATCTTTGCCATTCAGGTTGATCTTATCAATACTGCTGGAGACCCATCTTGATTTCCCGTTCTTCGAAGTAATTTCTGTTTCTACTCCTCTTACGAAACCATCTTTGATGATATCAGTCAGTATTTGTTCACGCTCTTCGGGGCGAAAAAGCATATTTAATTCGATGGCGGTTTTCCCGATGATCTCTTCTTTTGGGCGCTCAAAAAAACCGGCCATTGCATCGTTGATTTCAAGGTAACTTCCTGTTGATACATCGGTAATGGCTTTCATGATGGGGCTTTTGTAGAAGAGCGTTGAAAACTTTTGTTCCTCTTCCTTGATTTTCTCTTCTGCTTTTTTCTTTTCTGTAATGTCACGCAAAAAACCAATGAAAAGATAACCGCCATTCACAAGTGTAGGAGAAATACTGAGGGCCACATCAAATTCGATATGGTTTCTATTGATCGCTTGTATCTCAATCGTTTTATCCAATACAGGCCCTTCGCCCGTTTTCAGAAAATGTTTCATGCCTGCCTTATGTGCTTCGCGGTAACGGGTGGGAATTATTATTTCATTCAACGGCCGGCCCATTACTTCATCCGCTTTCCACCCGAAAAGGGTTTCTGCTTTGAGGTTCCATTTAATGATCCTGCTTTCCTCATCTATAACAATCACGGCATCCGGGGCTGTGTTGAAAATGGTTTGTATCTGGTCACCATTTTCCCGGCTTTGTTCTTCTCCTTTTTTACGCATGGCAATATGGTTCCAGATAGCAATAAGAATGATTATCAGTAACGCAAAAACACCGGCAAGAAATGTAAAAAAGGCCCGGTTAAAGGATACCTTGCTTTTACCGTTTTCATTTTGCCGCAGTATTAGTAAATTATTTTCGACTTGTTGTATTTCCGCGGTTATTTTCCTGATTTGATCCGTATAGGCTTTATCTGACCGGGTCATTATTAATTTACTGGCTTCTGCAAGTCCTTTTTCATTTCTCAACTGAATGCACTGCTGTGAAAAACTGATCTGTCTGTCCACCAGCTTTGATAAAGAATCAATTCTCTCCTGTTGATAGGAATTATCTTTTGTAAGTTCTTTCAGCCGGTTAATATCACTAAATATATTATTTTTCGCGATCGTGAAAGGCTCCAGATAATTTGAATCACCCGTAATGATATATCCGCGTCCTCCGCTCTCAATATCTTTCGCAAGAGATAATGCCTGCGCGGCTTCACTCAATACATTACCTGAATGTTTTAC
>JAOQAL010000163.1 GCA_025963615.1 Chitinophagaceae bacterium
TTCCTTTCAGGATATTCTTTTCTTCTTCCGATGCTTCATCATCGGAGGTTACATCAATGGCTTTGTCAAGTTCTCTTAAACTTTTTAGTTGCGACCTGTTAGCGCCAAGACGGCCACCAATTCCATCGGCAATCGTGACCATCCTTGAACTAATGCGCCGAAGTATAAGATGCAGGGCTTCTACTATAAAAGAGGCCCCATAGGCAAACCGTATATTATTCTGTGTCGCCCAGACTTTGGGAAGAATCTTTCCAAAGAATATCAGGCCAAAAGCAATGATCAGTACTTTAACGATTAATTCAAGAACAGCAGCCAGCCCGCCAAGATTACTGAACATTTTTTCAATTGGGATAAATTCAGTAATTAAAAAATTAGACAGAAGGATGATGCAGATATTGAAAAAAGTATTTGCTATCAGCATCGAAGTGTAAACCGACTTTCTTTCTTCCAGTAAGTTGACGATACGCTTTGCCGCTGCATGCTGTTTTGTTTTCAGCATATTCACATCTTTGCCGGTAAGGGAAAATAAAGCTACTTCGGCACCAGAAATTGTGAAAACTAATAATAACAGGGCAACCAGCAGAATGATGAGAAAAGTAGTGCCCTGCAAATTAACAGCGAGAAGAAAAAAGGCAAAATAGCCGCTGACAGTTAAAATAACCGAATGAAAATCCAACTCAAGGTATTTTTGTGAATAAATCAATCATAAAGGCAGGTCAAAAGGCCTGCCTGAACAAATGTTTAAACAAAGGTATAGTTTAAAACGGTAAATTTTCAGATGGATCCCCCAATGGCGGCGTGTCCGGTCCACTTAAGCCTTCGATGTTACCTTCACCATGTATCGGAGAAGCCCCCGTTCCATCTGCTCTTTTATCGAGCATGATCAAGTTGTCGCCAACAACTTCCGTTGCAAATTTACGGTTGCCTTCTTTATCTTCCCAACTGCGGGTCCTTAGCCTGCCCTCGATATATACCAGACTTCCTTTATGCAGATATTTCTGTGCCAGTTCTGCCAAACCTCGCCATAATACGACCGTATGCCATTCTGTTTGCGAAACCAATTTACCGGAGCGGTCTTTAAATGTTTCAGTAGTAGCGAGGGGAAATTTAGCTACTCCTATATTGCCTTCCAGAAACTGTACATCCGGGTCTTTCCCAAGGTTGCCAATGAGCATTACTCTGTTTACGCCTCTCATACGATTTGCTTTTTATTAATCAATCTAAAGACACCCTATTCTTAAAATTAATTTTTTTTGAGCGCAAAACCGAAAAAAAATGACCCTTTGTTCCTTTCTCCCGACAACTTAACATTTACGATGGTGACTGGAATGACAAGGATCCGGGGCCAGTTGACCACTAAAAAAAGTATGCCGTAGCGCGACGTGAGGATTGGGTGATGGGATATGGGAGGACTGGGCCGTGGTCAAACGAAACAGGAGTAATGGCTCCTTTATTCGCTTTTTAGGGTCACCGAAGACCATAAAAAAGCCATCCCGCCAGAAGCAGGATGGCTGATTAAAAAGATTGAAAAGCGCTTATCCTTTATTAGGTTCAAGTAGTTTAAAGAATTGGTCTAACTGCGGCAAAATAACAATTCTTGTGCGGCGGTTAGCGGATTTCCCTTCTTTGGTATCATTAGAAGTGACCGGTTTATATTCACTACGGCCTGCTGCAGCTATTTTAGCAGGATCTAATCCATATTCATTTTGCAAAACTCTTACTACGGAAGTAGCTCTTTTTACACTCAGGTCCCAGTTGTCGATCAAAACGCCATTACCCCTGTACGTAACGTTATCAGTATGACCTTCCACCATAAATTCAATATCTGGTTGGTTTTTTAATACCGCTGCTACCTTGCCCAATACTTCCTTTGCTTTTTTGCTTACGACATAGCTGCCGCTGTTGAACAATAACTTATCAGAAATATCGATGAACACAACACCTTTATCCACTTTAATATTAATATCCTGATCATCAATATTACCAACGGCCCCTTTTAGATTCATCACTAACGCCATATTTAAAGAATCCTTTCTTGCCAATGATTGCTGCAATGTTTGGATATAAGAATCCTTGGCGCCAATATTATCCAGCGATTTCCTTATATTATCGGCCTGTTGTCCTGAAATAACAGATAAATCCTGCAATTGCTTCAACGCAGAAGTATTATTTTCTTTCAAGAAGGCAAGTTGCTTGTTAAGACCATCTATTTCGGTTTGAAGCAATTGGTTTTTACTGTTTGCTGCAGCTTTATCAGTATTACAATTGGTCAGATCGCTCTGTAGCTGTGTGTATTTACCATTTAATTCATCGTAGCTTGCCTTTGCCGCTTTAAATTTCTTTGTGCTGACGCAGGAAAACAGGGTAATTGAGAGAAGTGCTGCCAATGCAGTAGTCCTGAATTTCATAAACGAACATTTTTTAGTTTTATAAATCATTCTTCATTTTCTAAATGAAAATTTGTTAGCCGCGCAAATATAATTTAATAATTACTATTAAATAATCTGGTATTTTAAAAACCTGTTAATTCAACCCTTTTACACCGTGAATATACTAACAATCAAAGTTCATGATATTTCTTACATTTTTGCCAAATAAAGGATTTCTTCCCTTGGCATTTTTAATTTACTTGTAACATTGCCAATAATTACATTTTCGTTTCATGGCTGTTAAAAAGAAAAAAAGCGCTGGCGTCAGTAACTGGCTCCGGATCACCCTTATCACCTTGTTTTTGGCAATGGCCGCTTATGCTGGATATTGGTGGTGGTTATACCGGCAGGCAAAATTTGTCCGTTATCCTGAGTTTGGCATTGCTATTCCCGAAAGTTATCCCATACACGGAATTGATGTTTCAAAATACCAGGAATTAATTGCCTGGGAAGAAGTAAAAGCCATGCAGGTAAAAAAAGTCAAACTGGGTTTTACATTTATAAAAGCCACGGAAGGTATTGGCAATATGGATAAACAATTCAGACGAAACTGGAAAAAATCAAAAGAGGCCGGAATTATCCGGGGAGCTTACCATTTTTTCCTGGCCACAAAAGACGGAAGAATGCAAGCTGAAAACTTTATTAAATGTGTTGATCTGGAGCCGGGGGACTTACCACCCGTATTGGATATAGAACAGACCTATGGTATTACCGCCGATATCCTGAAAAGAGAAGTAAAGGAATGGTTGGAAATAACCCAAACTTATTATGGTGTAAGGCCCATTATCTATACCAATGTTGACTTTTATAAAAGAAACCTGGGTAGCGACTTCAATGACTATCCATTATGGGTGGCTCATTATTACCAGCCTAATCAGCCGCGGATTAAACGTGACTGGCTTTTCTGGCAACATAGTGAAGAAGGAAGAGTCAATGGCATATTAAGCAAAGTTGATTTTAATGTATTTGGCGGCGATTCGCTTGAATTCAGGAGTATCCTGGTTCCATAAATTTCAACCGTTGGATAGTTTTCGAACCCGGTTGCCAACCTCAAGAAAATCGCTACTTTGTTGTAAAGTCTTTTCCATGGTTGGCAACCCTTCACTTTAACTTACCTATATGGAACAGGGATTAGATCCGGATATAAAAAAATACTTCATAAAAATCCTTAACTCATTTGCATGGGGGTTCCTCTGGTTGTTTGGCAGTTTAACAGCGGGAATATATTTCGGTCTTGCTTATAAAACCGGAAAGCCCTTCCTGTTTACCGTTATTTTTTATACCCTCTCCGTACTAAGCCTGCTGGCCTTATTGCGCTATTATTATCGCATTTGGAAGAAGTAGATGAGATGCCCCAGCTTGGGGGGATGTGGTCAGACCGGGAGAATTATCAACTGCTGTGATCAGCAATAATTATCCAGTGACCTTTAATTTTTCTGAAAACAAGATCGTAATGGCCGGCTAAATCACCGATCGTTCTTTTGAGATACCATTTTCCGACCACATAAAAATATTGAGGGGATAATTTTTTTACAACGATTATAGTAAAAAACAGTTTTCCCATTGCCACCGTATCAGGATAGCTTTTTTTATAATTATCCAGCGCAGTCTGCCAGCCCCATTTTATCCCGTTTTTCCCAATAAACATCAATGAATCATGATGCCAATACGTTGTCATAAATCCTTCAAGGTCTCCTTTATTCCAGCTTTCTGTCTGTTTGTTCAACACAGCCTTTATTTCTGCTTCATCTTTTGATTGGGACCATGCAGTGAACGAGAGTACCATTAAAATCCCGAAGCAGGCGATTTTCATATAAACTATTTTGCTGCTTAAATTAACCTAAAAAACTACGAAGAAAAAAAATAATCAGTGATCACAATCATCAACGTGGCAATGATTCGCTTCCCTGCAAAAATAATAGTTCAAAAAATGACCCGACAGAATAAATAAAACGGCGGGTATCAGCAGCCAGCTTTCGTAAAGTGCGAAAAACTGCTTCAATACAAGGAATATAAAACCAACAGAAAAAACCAGTACAGGCAAAGGATTGTGATGATGGCGCTTATACCCGTGATAAAGCGAAAAACTTCCAATACAGAATGCCAGCACCATCATGAATACCTCAAACATTGTATTGTGGATAATATTAAAACCAAAAAGTGGCAAGCTGGTGATAAATAATGGGAGTAATGCACAATGTACAGCACAGGCTACGGAAGTAGCCACCCCTAACGCATCCAGATTTATTTTTGGTTTCATGCGCGTCAAAAATACTAACTTTGCATCAAAGTTGCAAAATAAATATCTCGTTTTTAAATTACGTATAAATTCTAATGCTGAAGCTAACTTTGCAGAAATAAGATTCCTGGAAATGAAGAGAAAGCCGTTACTATATTTAGCCTTTTTTGGGGTGTTGTTTATAATTTTTTTCTTTGTTTTAACTAAAGTGATACCTGGTTTTGCCAGTCCCACGTCGCCACCGGTAAGCTATGTGCAGCCTTTTTCCTTTACAGACCAGGATGGAAATGAGTTTACCGATAAAAATGTTTCCGGTAAGGTCTATGTAGCGGAATATTTTTTTACAACCTGTAAAGGAATTTGTCCAAGGCTCAATAACAATATGCGAAAGGTATATGACCGCTTTAAAAATGAAACTAATTTTTTAATATTATCTCATACCTGTAATCCCGAAACCGACTCTGTCGCCAGGCTCAAACATTATTCTGATTCAATGGGTGTATCAACAAAAAGGTGGCTATTCCTGACTGGTAGAAAAGATAGCCTTTATAACCAGGCAAGAGTTAGTTACCGGATTGACGACCCGAAAAACAATCTGACTACGATTGAAGATGATTTTTTACATACCCAGTTTTTTGCCTTGGTAAATAAAAAGGGGGAAGTAAAAAAGATCTACGACGGATTGAAACAAAGTGAAGTGGAAGAAATGATGGATGATATCGACCGGCTTCTCAAAGAATAAACAAAGCAGGTTTATTTTCTGCCCTGCCGGAATAATGTTAAATTAGTTATCAACTTACTACTTAAACTTCATGTTATGACAACTGATCTCGAAGATCTTTTGAAACGTAATCATTTAAGCATTACGGAAAGCCGGAAGAAAATTTTGGGCCTATTTATTAATCATACCGGCGCCCTTGCACATGGAGATATTGAAAAACAGGCGGGCGAAAAATTTGACAGGGTTACAGTCTATCGCACGTTGCAGACTTTTGTTGAAAAAGGGATTATCCATACCATTCCCACTTCAGATAATATGGTACGTTATGCCCTGTGTAAAGATAATTGCACCGAAGGCCATCATCATGACAATCATGTTCACTTTGTTTGTAAACGATGCGGTAAAACTGAGTGCCTGGAAGATGTAATGGCACCGGTAGTTCAATTACCAAAAGGATATTCACCGATGGGCGTTGAAGTGGTTGTGAATGGGTTGTGTAAGGACTGTAAATAGTCTGCAATTCTTTAACCCCGGGGCTTTCTTCGGTCAATAGGTTATACTAATCGTAAAGATTTATTATCACAGTCATTCGTTTTATTTTTTAAAAAGTAAGCCCCGATGTGGAAACACCGGGACTTAGGTTAAGGCTCTGATTAGTAGCTATTTTTAACAACTGCCCCCTGATTCTGAAGCAGTTTGCAGGAATGTTTTTTTGATATGTTATTCAAAAATAATGTTCCCCCTCCATATTTCCGCAAAAACCATATACCACTTTCAGGGTATTTTATTACTTTTTTGTTAACTGGCTCAGTTCATTATCGACAAATGACATTAACTCCCTGATATAATCCGGGGAAAAGTCAAATACAAGACCTGCCTCTTTAAATAGCTCGGGCAGCGTTTTAGTGCCTCCAAAATGCAACGCCTTGATATAATTATTCAATGCCTTTTCAGGATTTTCTTTGTATTGTTTCCACATACCAATAGCCCCTATCTGCGCAATGCCATATTCAATGTAATAAAATGGTACTTCAAAAAGGTGTAATTGTCTTTGCCAGCTATATTTCCTATATCCATCAAGCCCGGTAAAATCAATGGTCGGAACTGTAAACTCATTTTGTATCTCCACCCATTTTGAAATTCTTTCATCCGCGGTATGAGAAGGATTCTCATACACCCAATGTTGAAATTTATCAATCACAGCGATCCATGGAAAGATTGTGATCACCCTTATCAATTGGTGTATTTTAGCCCTTTTTAAATCATCCGGATTTTCAAAAAATACATCCCAGTAGTCCATGGTAAACAATTCCATGGACATACTGGCTACTTCGGCAATCTCCATGGGATATTCCTTAAATCCACTAAGTTCCAGACTATGAGCCAAAAATGAATGTACCGCATGGCCACCTTCATGTAACATGGTAGTCACATCACTCATTTGCCCGGCAGCATTCATGAATATGAATGGGGCACCACTTTCAGCCAGGGGACAATTATAGCCGCCAGGGGCTTTCCCCTTCCTGCTTTCCAGGTCCAGGTGCCCGATATCTTTCATTTTTTTAAGGCAATCACCAAAAAATGGTTTCAGGCCGGAAAAACAGCTGATAGATTTTTGGATTAACTCTTCGCTTGTTTTAAATGGATTTAATGCTGGAATTCCTGCAGGTTCGGCTTCTGTATCCCAGGGGTACAATTTGTCCAAACCCAATTTTTCTTTTTTATACCTGTAAACCTTTTCAGCGAGAGGTAGTACATGCAATTTTACAGCTTCATGAAAATTGAAACAATCTTCTTTGGTGTAATCAAACCTTCCCGATTCTACAAATTTATAATCACGGTAATTTTTAAAGCCTGCATTAAGAGCCACCTGGTTACGCTTCTCAATAAGTTTTGAATAAAGTGTGTCAAGGCTTTCTTTATCGATTAACCTGCGGTCATTTATTTTCCTGTAAGCTTCTTCCCTCAGGTTTCTGTCGTG
>JAOQAL010000225.1 GCA_025963615.1 Chitinophagaceae bacterium
GTTGTCGGGTTATCTTCAAGTTGTGAATTGATTACGGCAACCCTTGAACCCCACTCAAGGTGTCCGACAAAAGTAGAACGAAATTCAGGGTCATCGGGCAGTCCAATTTCATCTGCACTCTGTAATAATAAATCTACCCACCGCTTTCTTTGTGCTTCAGTAAGCCTTTTGCCAATATGCTTTCCAACCATGCGCCTTAAAGATTCATCACCAAATTCTTTGCTATAAAATTTAGGCCCCATTAAAACTTCGGCTAAAAAATGTGCCACGTGTTTGGAATGTTCAGGCGCCATGTGTCTGAATATAGGCTCAAGTATTTCATCTTTTAAAACTTTGTCGTAAAAAACGACAGTAAGTTTTTCAAACTTTTCAACGCCACCTGCATATTCATATGGTGTTGGTATTTCCATATTGTTTTCCATTTTCTTTGTTTTTTCAATAATCTCCTGAAATGAATTTACGTCATTTTGTATAAACTTTTCGGGAAGGGTTGCCTATTTGTTGTATTGAATAACTAAGTTGACAATCTCCCGCTTCCGGATTTAATCCGACTTTAAATTCTTTTTGTAAACTTCTTAAAGCAATGTTAGCGGTTCGTTATTTTTTGGAACAATAAAAATATCTAAGCATTTCCTGAAACCGGCGTAAGGTGTGTAAGAACACAAACCCACTTACCGTTCTCTCTTTTGTAAATATCAGTTATCCATTCATCAGCCTCAATAGGTTGGCCTTTGAAAAACCCTGTGTTCTTACCTCGTCCTGTCACAACAGCAATGTTGTCATAAGTTACTACTCTTAAAATTTCCTTCGTCATCGTAGTGTGTGATAATAAACCCTGATCAACAACAAAGAAAAATTTTTCCCGCGGTATTATTCCACCCTGAGCATCAACCAAGACCCATTCAGATGCAATACATTTTGAGATTTCATCAATGTTGTTTGAAATTACAGCCTTATTAAAAGCATCTTCAATGATTTGGAATTCTTCCTTCAATTGATCTTCTGTCATCATACTTATTGTTAAATTTTCTATTGCCTGTTATGTTTTTTTTTACCCGGGTATTCTTTTCTACCAACCAACCAGCCACAACTTTCAATAGCATTATTTAAAAATAGGCAGCTGGTGATTTGTATCCGTTAAATCGTAATGTTTCTGGCTACTTTTAAGGCCTGTTCCACTATTTTCCAGGTTAAGTAATATCTCTTTGTTTGCAAGTCCTCCTGCAAAACCGGTTAAACTTCCTGATGCACTGATGACGCGGTGGCATGGTGCAATAATGGAAATAGGATTTCTTCCATTTGCAGCTCCGACAGCTCTTACTGCTTTAGGATTTTTTAATTGGGATGCTATTTGACCATAGGTTCTCGTTTCTCCATAAGGAATAGTCAATAATGCTTCCCATACTTTCTTTTGAAAATCGGTTCCGGAAAAATCGAGTGTTACAGAAAATGTTTTTCTCTGACCCTTGAAATATTCACCTAATTGGAGTTCGGTATCTAAAAGTACCGGGTGATTAATCTCTTCAATAAGATTTTTTACACGAACACGTTTAGGATTGTCATTTTCCCAAAGTATAGCTGCCAGACCCTTGTCGCTGGCAACCAGTTTAATTTTTCCAACAGGAGAATCTATCGTTTTAAAATAGCAGTCCATTTTATATCACTTTAAGAAATACGAGGTTCAATATAATGGATTGCTTTCCCAAACAAAAGCCAGAGTAAGAAAGTTATATTTACTGGATTCCTCTCCACTGAGTCATTTCATGTTGCGGAGTTACAAGTTCCTCTTGCTTGTGTACGCGCAAGACCCCAGGCTCAGAAAAGAGGCGATGCCCGCAGTTCCTGATTTTGAAAATTCCTGGCTCAACGTCACTATGGAATTGATTATTTGTTGGGATCCTCTTCAGAATTGAAAGAAAATACTTCTTCAAGCGGTGTGTTGAAGAGGCGGGCTATTCTAAAAGCCAATTCAAGAGTAGGGACGTATTTGCCGTTTTCGATGGCAACAATGGTTTGTCTTGTCACCCCCGTTTTATCAGCCAATTCCTGCTGGGTCATTTCATTGGCATGGAAGCGCAACTTCCTGATGTTGTTAGTTATCGAAAACTTACTGATTTTACCTGTCTTGCTCATATTAAAACCCTTTGCGGTAAAAATAAAACCTGGCAACTTCTGATACCATTGCAGATATAAATCCGGAAAGAATAAGCGTGAGGAACATTACCCAGGGCTGCATTCCCATAGCCTGCGATCCCATAGAGAGGAAAAAACCAAATAAGAACGTCCAGTGGGAAATCCTTATTGTTTTCAGTTCAATTAACTTGTCCCGTTCATCAGTAATGGCAGGCATATCCTCATTGGTCACAATTTTATTGATGATGGCAAATACAATATGAATGATGATTTGCGCTACAATGGATACCGGGATCAAGATCAGGAAGGCTTTCCCCCAAAATTTGAAGTCGTTTATAATATTCAAATCCTCTGAGATGTAATTATTGTATACGTACAATGAATAGCCTCCAAAAATCAGTATCATACTGATTGCAGTTACAAGTACTTGTTTTTCTTTATTATCCATATTGATCTACTTTATCTGTTTGTATTACCTTTTTGTAAGCTTATCTCGACACAAAGATAAATATATTATACATAATGTCAAATATTTTATACATTAAATAAACAAAAAAAATTACAAATGCCACATTGCCAACCTTTTTAGCGGTTTGTTTTTCCTGCTATATTTCTTGCTATCCGAAATCCCAGGTCATCGATTTTAAACGATGTAGGATGGCTGCGTCTGCGATTGGTAGCTATACATCCCCTTGCTTCATCGTACCAGCCGCCGCCCCGGAAAATGCGGTATGAACCATAAACTGTTTCATCATATATGTCCGAACACCACTCCCAAACATTGCCTAACATATCATAAAGTCCCCACACATTGGGCTCTTTCATCCCAACATCATGAGTGGTTTTTCCTGAATTGTCTTTATACCAGGCAATCGTATCCAACTCGCCGTATCTGATTCCTGTCGTTCCTGCTTTGCATGTATATTCCCATTCAGCTTCGGTTGGCAGCCGAAATCCATCTGCTTTTGAGTCGAAAGTTATTTCTTGGCTGTCTATATTAAAGGAATAACTAGGTTTTAATCCTGCCCTGGCAGATACTAAATTACAAAAAGTTACAGCATCTTTCCAGGTTACTGTTTCAACAGGTAGCCTGTTTCCTTTAAAAGTGCCTGGTGTTTCTTTCGTGATTTCATAATATAAATCTTGCGTCACTGGAAATTTGGCAAGCAAAAAAGGTTCAAGCTCAACAGTCCATTTCTGTTTTGTTCTATCGTCCCTCAATTCAATTTTACCGCCTGGTATTTCTACCATTTGGCCATTTATATTTGAAATATCAGTTGTGTTAATTCCTTGATTCATTGGTTTGTGCTACTGGTCGATTGTTAATATTCTGTCTGTATAATGAGTACTTACAATGACGGCTCAGGACGAATATATGCAATGGTATATATCTGATACAACTTTCGTGAACAATTAAATCCTTAAGCAAATCCCCTAATTTCACAATTAAGCAATTACTCTATTTTTCAGCACCTTATCCCGCCCTACCTTTGACATATAAATTTTAACAATTAAACATTAAACACTATAAGATATGAAAATTCTAACTCACATTTTACGCACATTCACATCAAAAGTATTGACTATCATATTTCTTACTTCTTCTGCAGGAGCAGGTGTAGTATCAGGAATAAGTGTTTTGTTCAGCTAAGAAATCTTTGATAAATAAATTTTAACAATTCAAG
>JAOQAL010000240.1 GCA_025963615.1 Chitinophagaceae bacterium
TTCTGCCATGGGCCCTGATTTTCACGTTTTAAAAAAATGCCTGGTATGAATGCCCCGGTTTTAAAGTTCGCCCTACCCGTGGCATTCAAATCCCAAGCTGCTTCAAGGGATATAGATTCACTGATTTGATGTTGTGTCTCTACAAATGAAAAGAACTATCGTTATCAGATTATGTATCTGCTTTTTTTTCTGCTATTCTGAGTTTCGCACTGGCCGATCTTGGGTTTTGTTTAATCTCTTCTGCCGAAGGGCCCAAAGGTTTTTTTGTAATTATCATTAATTCATTCACCGGTTCAGTATTAATAAAAGGATTTTGCTCCGGTTCATCGAATGAACCGCGACGGAAAAAATTCTTTACCAATCTATCCTCTAGGGAATGGAACGTGATGATAGCTATGCGGCTGCCGGCCTTAAGAACATCTGCAGCCTGTTCTAACAATTCTTTCAGTGCTCCGAGCTCATCGTTTACTTCAATACGTAACGCCTGGAAAACCTGGGCATAATACTTCTTTGGATTTCCTTTTACAATTCCGTGGAGTGCATTTTTAAAAGCGTCTGTTCTCTTCAGTGAGACCGTATCGCGAACCTGCACAATCGTTCTTGCCAGTGTTTTAGAATTCGTCACTTCTCCATATTGCTCAAACATTTTGTGCAATTTTTCTTCGCTGTACGTTTTCACTACATCAAACGCTGTTTGTGTTTGCCGCTGATCCATCCGCATATCCAGTTCGGCATCAAAGCGGGTAGAAAAACCCCGTTCTGCTTCATTGAACTGGTGACTGCTTACACCCAGGTCAGCAAGAATACCATCCACCGCCGCTATGCCATTAAGTCTCAAAAAGCGTTGCAGGTGACGGAAATTGTGCGGAATAAAAATCACCCGTTTATCATTGGGTAAATTTCTTTTCGCATCTTCATCCTGATCAAAGGCAAACAGTTTGCCATCGCTTCCGAGCTTGCCGAGTATTTCTTTAGAATGTCCGCCGCCGCCGAACGTGCAATCCACATACACTCCGTTAGCTTTTACATTCAAACCCGCCAGCACTTCATTTACTAAGACCGGCACATGATAAGGATTGTCATGAGACTGCTGATTTGAGATTTCAGAACCGGAATGTTTTTCTTTTTCCTTCATCTCATTTCATATTGACAAGCTAATTATCAGTTTTTACCATGATCTCTTTTGCCAGACTGCTAAATGCATCCTCCGATAATGATTCAAAGAGCTTTTTGTACTTATTACTATCCCAGATTTCGAATTTTTCGCCAACCCCCAACACCACGATGTCTTTTACCAATCCTGCATGTTCTTTCAGATTGGCCGGAAGCAGCATCCGGCCTGCACTATCGGGTTCTACAGGAGTTGCGCCATTTAAAAAGAAACGGCGAAACTCCCGTGCCTTTGGATCAAAGTCATTCAATTTGCTGACCTTCTCTATCAAAGGCTCCCAGGTTTTAAGAGGGTACAGACTTAAACATCCTTCAAATCCCCTGTTAATTACAAAGAACCTGGCTTCATCTTCGGGCAACTGTCGTTTGACCCCGGCCGGAAGAAGAAAACGCCCCTTTGCGTCTAAAGTTGATTCGAATTCGCCTATTAGGCCTGTCATTATCAATAATTTGTATCAATTCCTTTTAAATTGACACAAAATAACACTTTTTCCCACTCAAGAAGATAATTTATTGAAATTTATTTTTTCCACACTATTTTTTTTCTTAAGAGAAGCCATGGTAACGGCTCTATAAGAAAAAGAACGATTCAGGGTATATTTAGATGTGAATTCACTGTGAATTAGCGTGGATAAGGGGTTAACAACCTGTTTTTGCTTTCAAAAATTGAAAGTATGAATTTTGGGAAGCCTTCATTCGAAATAGATATGCACTGATGTCAACAAGCGGCTATTCAGGAACTCCCTTAATAAACAAACTGGGCATAAAACCGGCGATGAAAGTATTGCTTGTAAATAAGCCAGCCGGCTATTTCGATTTACTGGAAAAAGATATCAGCTCCCTGTTGTGCCGGCAAAATGAAATACCGGATCTTATTCACGTGTTCGTTAAAAACTATAATGAATTTGAAAAGGAAATGAAGAATATAAGTTCATTTAGTAAGAAGAATACTGAAGTGATTATTTGGGTTTCCTGGTATAAAAAGAGTTCGAAGATAGTTACCGACATAACGGAAGATGATATCCGCAACTATGCATTGCAGCATGGATTGGTTGATATAAAGGTTTGTGCAGTAAGTGATGTATGGAGCGGGCTGAAATTGGTTGTGCCAAAGAAGCTACGGAAGTTGAGAGAAGCTGCGAGCGACAAGCCTTAGCTGCAAGATGTAAGTAAGTTACAGAACTGTAGGTCTCGAAGCTCGCAGCTCATAGCTCGAAGCTTTTCTTAAGTTACCGAACTATAGGTCTTGAAGCTTGCTGCTCACAGCTAGCAGCTTACAGCTCGCAGCTCAAAGCTCGCAGCTTTTCTTAAGTTTGTGCTATGACCGATCCCCGAAAGCTTTCAATAAAGGATTTTACCTATTCCCTGCCCGAAGAAAAAATTGCAGGTCATCCGCTGGCAGAAAGGGATGCTTCCCGCCTGCTTATTTATAAACAAGGAAGAATTGAAGAAAGCATCTACAAAAAAATCGCTGAACATATACCGGAAGGTTCACTACTCGTTTTTAATGATACCAGGGTCATTGAAGCCCGGTTGATTTTTCAAAAACCTTCCGGTGGCTTCATTGAAATATTCTGCCTGGAACCGCATGAGCAATACCCTGATATTACAACCGCTCTCTTGCAGCAGGAAAGAGTTTTATGGCAATGTCTTATCGGCGGCGCTTCCAAATGGAAACATGGACAATTGCTTGAAAAAAAAATACAATCCACGGATGGAGAAATTATAATTACAGCGGAATATATTGAAAAAAGCAAGGACAGTTTTATTATTGAATTGTCCTGGCAACCGGCATCACTGA
>JAOQAL010000242.1 GCA_025963615.1 Chitinophagaceae bacterium
TTGACGGGATAAGGATATTTAACCTGTGCATTGATATGCCTGACCAGGAATACCATTGCCAGGAAAAGAATAAAATGTTTTTTCATAAAGCCGGTGATAAAAAATCTGTGCCATTTTTCCTTTTCTAAATTGAACGGATTTCTGAAGTCGTCAAGCATGAATTATTTCCACTGATTCGGGTTATCTCCCGGCTCTTCACTTGCTGGAAATTCCCTCCCCATAGCGATCAAGGCTTTTCCGCTGTTTTTTCCTGCGCCAGCACCGCATCATCAGGTTGTTTTTCCAAATCCCGGTCCAATGTATAAAGTGCATCTCCTGTAGCTTTTGCGCCGCCGGCAATTTTAATTTTATCAAGCAGGTTCAACGCCAGTGTTTCTTCTTCGGTTTGTTCTTTTACAAACCACTGCATAAAATTCCAGGTAGCCCAGTCCTCTTCATCAAAGCTCATCTTTACCAGTTTATAAACTGCAGCAGTATTATCCACTTCATGTTCAAATACTTTTTCAAAACAGTTTTGAATATTGGTAGGATCGGGTGGGGGAGCGGGTATTGCTTCTATTTTTACTTTACCTCCCCGTTGCAGGATGTATTCGAGCAGTTTCATCATATGGTTTCGTTCTTCCTGTGCATGGCGGAAAAGAAAATTGGCTACCCCTGCATAGCCAAGATCATCAGCCCAGGAAGCATAGGAAAGATAAATTTGTGAAGCGTGGGCTTCTTTGGTCATCTGGCTGTTCAAGGCGGATTGCAAGCCAGGTGAAAGACGATTCGTGTTCATAAACTTATAAATTTAGGAGGTCTGAAAATAGATGGTGGGACTCCCAAGACCTTTACAATAACAATGCCGCTATAAAAAAAATACTACGCTGGACTTTTATTTGCGGATGGGGAAAGTTGATGGGTATCAATATTTTTCCAGGTAGATCCAGTAAATGATCAGCCGGTGTAAAATAAATTTCACCGTGGCATACTATTTATATATAAATACTTTCCCGGTTTGTTCCACTAAATAAAATTGGATGAAAAAGACAAGACTGCTTTCTGTTTTAAATTTATTGGCTTTAACGGTTCATATCTCATTTTCCTACGCCACGCAGTTTAAACTGGTAAATACCAAAGATGTGAGAGAAGTATCTGACCAGTTTACTTCGTTATTTACACCTGCGGCAATAACATTTGCTATCTGGGGTGTCATTTATATAGGACTGGTTGTTTTTTGCATTTATCATATTATAATGGCTTTTCGTCATTTACCAGGTCATGCTGCCAATGAGGATCTCAATCGGATAAACTACTGGTTTATTTTAAATAATCTTGCGGCTGCTGCCTGGCTTATGGTATGGACGCATGAGCAAATAGCAGGTTCCACCATATTAATATTCTTCCAGCTCATCACCCTTATCATTATTCATCTTCGTACAGGCATCCACGATACCAGTGGGAGCATCGGTTCAAAGATTTTTACCCAAATCCCGCTCAGCATTTACCTGGGATGGATTACTATTGCCACGGTTGCCAATATCGCAGATTATTTATCCATCAGCAACTGGAATGGTTTCGGCCTCGATTATTCCGATGCCACCTGGACAAGAATTATGATTTTCATCGTTGTAATCATTACCCTGCTTATTGTTTTAATCCGTGGCAATGTCTCCTATGGCCTGGTCATACTATGGGCGTTATACGGAATTATTTTAAAACTGGAAGCCACCAACGCAGGTTTATATGCTCAAATTATTGAAACGGCATGGATTGGTATGAGCCTGGTGGCGTTTACATCTGTGATACAACTTTTCAGGAACGTGCTTTCGAATGAAACGGGAAATTACCCGTTTCGACAAAGAGTCTCCGATGAAATAATACAATAGATTGCCGATTGGATTTTTCTAAAAAACACTTATTCCTTATCCGGCAATTATATTCTATTCATACTGTGGGATGGCCGGAAAAATAAAGCCCCTGCCGGAATCAGCAGGGGCCGTATAAAGAGCATCAGCCCGTTAGGCCTCATTTGCAATCGTAAGGGTTCAAGATGACGACCGTCCAAACCACCAGCCTAAAACAGCCCCACTTATTCCACCCATAATTCCATTCAGTATTACATCAATAGCTATGAGTTTACTGTTAATAAGATTAAATTGTGCATACAATAACAGGTCAAACCCGAGTACCATCAGCAATCCAATAACGAACCCAGCCGAAAACCCCTTGGCTACCGTGTTAATGCGCGACATATTGAAGATCCAGGCAATCAATAAACCCCATACCAGGTTCGAAATACCGATGACCCATATTTCCGGCGGGTTTTTTATCAGTCCGGGATACTGCACCATATTGGCATTGTAATAATCCATTAATAGAATGCCAAAAATCAGCCAACCAAGCAGGAAAGTAATAACTCCCACTATGAGGGCGCCAAGCAACGTTTTCGTGTTCATAATTGTTGGTTTATGTTTAAAAAAAGGATGACTTGATCAATTCGTTATTTCTTAGGCACATAGCAGATTCCGGGAAAATCAGGTATTGTTTTCCGGCACGGAAGATTCTGGTTTCAAATGGTATGATTGGCAGAAATAGCTTTTCTACTTTTATTTATTTCAATAAAGGAACAGACCGGATAGATAGTTATTCAGTGCGGACGACGATCACGGGTTAAAACACGAATATATAAAGCGGGTAGTTGTATTAGTAAGATAAATGAATTTTCCGGCTTTGTTAAAAAATTCTTAAAGCGAGGTTGCATTAAGCGCTCACTACTCTTTTTCCAAAGGGCATCAAGGATATTTCTACCAGTTTAAAATGTTGAAGTCCCCAAGGAATGCCAATAACAGTAACGCTTAATAATAGTCCCATTATAAAATGAATAATCGCTGTATAAAGCCCGCCGCTGATTAGCCAGATAATGTTGCAGATCAGACTGAGACAACCGCCATTACTGCTATCGCTGAGGATTTTTTTGCCAAACGGCCATAGCACCAGGCTCGCCAGTTTAAAACATTGCAGGCCCCAGGGAATGCCAAACACGGTAATACATAATATAAGGCCGCCAAACAAATAGCCAAGGGCCGCCAGGAAACCACCAAAAATTAACCAGATAAGATTGCCCAATAAATTCATACTGTAAAGGTTTTAAAAACTGGATCTGCCAGAGCGCGGATCATGTTGACCTTGCTTTGTTACCGGCATTATTTATTGCGGCTGAGTTGGAAGTGTAAAAATAAGGATCCGCGTTTAAAACTGTTTACCGTTTATGTAACCTGCTGCAGCAACCGTAGACCTTAAACTTTTTTATTGATCTCCTTTAAGGTTAAAAATATTTCCACGAATGTGTAACCTGGTTGACTGTTGTGCGTCTTATTTTCAGAAGCGGTTGAAAAGAAGGAAAATGGCAGGTAGCCGCGCAAATATTAATTTATAACTTTTAAAATATAGTCGTCATGAAAGGTAAATACATGACCACACAATTGCTGATCACCGTTTTGGCAAGTGGTACTGCAACCGAAGGCAAGAAAATAGCCGCTTAACTACAGGCCCTACTATAATATTGTCTATATACAAGTCATGCTTTATAACGTGACTTTTTTGTTTTCACGCAAAGCACGCAAAGAATACAAAGCACGCAAAGAATTTTTGCTTATTTAACTTTTGTTCCGGTATCATTTCTAAACTCGCGTAAAGGCCCAGCCGCGCAAAGTTGTACTTCGGAATTTCACGGGATTATTGTTTTGAACCATAGAGCCACTGAGAATACACGAAAAAAAATCTCATTCTCATCACTGT
>JAOQAL010000245.1 GCA_025963615.1 Chitinophagaceae bacterium
TTAGATCATTGATTCTAAGCTGTTTATGATGTTTTTAACATCTCGAAAGCGGAATGGACGGGACTCGAACCTGAGTTAAAATTAACTGATTTTCAGCCCTTTATATCTCTTCAAAAAAAGACGTAACTAATGACGCTCTATTGAAAAATGATTGTCTATTTGTCAATGACATTTTAAAAATGAAAGCCTCTCTAATCAAGCTTATAACAACTGATATCGGCTACATTTCTTAATTCAAATATAAGTATTTGCGAGGATATTTAATAATTCCGGCGCGAATTTTATCTTCATTCGAAGTTATTATAGACTACTATTTTAGGCAAGTTGTCAATTTTATTGACAACTTTGTTATGCACTTTCACTTAAATCCTATTTATTTAAGAATTCCTGATAGCCAAACATCAAAAGCTTGACTTTCCTCTTCTATCCATTGTTTTGATCTGATCAGCTCTCGAATAGATTCCCTTTCCTTTAGATTAAAATCTACCTCATTTAGCCCGGAAAATGGCAAGTGATACTTCCAATCGCTATTATGATATGGGCTATCAACAGCTAACCGAGGTGTCAATTCCTGTGGATGTAACAGAATAAGATTATTACCTTTTTCTGATATAATCTTTTTAATTGTACTGTAAATCCGTAATCCGTCATAATCCCAATCGCATAAATAATAAATAGGTAAGGTTAGATGAGAAGGCGATAAATTTTCGAGTATTCGGGTATTGTTACCTCCGACATACCATAATTCCGTATTTAATTCGATAGCTGCATCCGGTACTTTTAAGTTTGCCAGGTTTTCACAAAGAACAATGCAACGAGGGTCAGGGCAATCGATCACCAAACGCCATTGCTGGTCCTTTGGGTCACTTTTTGGAAACGCATTTATTTCCAAAATCTGTAATACAGCCTTTAACACACTTTGGTTATTTTCAAGATATTTGGAACCTCGAAATAATTGAGAAGAAAAGAAACGTTCGGTGGTGAGTTGCGGCTGGAGTATGGCTTTATTGTTTTCGATGAATATCAGGGTTTCTAAATCGTACAAGCTGTAAGGTCTTCTGCCGTCGGCCTTTACTCTGGTTCTTTCAAAAAAACTTGTATACCGTTCATAGGCTGTGAGAAACGTTTCCCGGTAGAAATTATCAAAGCCTTCAACAGATTCAATTATTTGGCGATTGCCGCTTTTATAACGCAATAAACGCTTCTCTGACCTCAGTTGGTCTAAGTAAGGATAGGTAAACAATGTCGCTCTGGTCTTTCCTGTTTCAAATACCTCTTGTAAAGCCTTTAGTTGCGGCCAGCCGATTTCTATGCGTAATAAATTCATCCGGTGCCGTTAAAAATTTTGGTCCGCTTCGGAAAAGATAGCGAAGGGTGCGTAGTTCACATCTTCCGCCACCTCCTTGTTATTACTTAACATGTAAATATACTGTTCACCATCTTTGAATTTCCCTAAAGGATTGATGGACATCGTTAATATCTGATAGTCGAATTCACGCGCTATTTCGTACAGCATGTCAAAATTACTACCCAAACCTTCCGCTTCATCTACGGGCATAAAACGAATACCTGGTGGTTTTTTTTGACTGACAGCGCTACGGTTCACCAGTGACAGACGGGCGATGCACAATAAAGCGGTTGCGGCGTAGGTTTGGCCGGTACTACCGCTATTTGTTTTCCCGGTGGCGTGCGATTCCATTTTGAAACTTAAATTGAAATAAGAATTGGGGTTCAGCAAATCTTCAATTCTAGGTTTGATCCCCCGGTGGCCACCGAAGTTATGAAAGGCGTTGATCATTTTTTCCTCAAGGCTTATACTATCCTTTAATAAGTCGTTGAGTGTTTCACCGGTGGCAAATAAGGTATTTTCCTTTTCCAGCTTATCAATATAAGCTTCAATCCAATCTTTGGGATAACTGTTAATAGCATCGTGGCGAAGAGAGGCACGATGCCCTCCTGTAATTTCTCGTTCCTCGTGATTTAAAAAATTGTGGATCTGTCTTACGGTATCGAGCCGTTTGCTGATCTCTTCACCAACTTCTTCCAGTATTTCCCTTATCCTTTGAAGCTTACGGGTATTGAGGTTCTTGTTCTTTTCATTGATCTGGGAAAGGTAATGTTCGATCACTTCGATACTGCTATCTTCTTTTACCTCTTCGGTCAAAAATGCTTCCGGCAACACACTCGTACAGATTTCCAAATAGTTGTAATTATTCTCGAACCGGTAAGCGTCGCCTGTTGCATATTCGGTTACAATATCCCGGAATTTAGTTTCATAGATGCTCTTCGTTTTTATCCAACTCTTTTCTTCTTCCGCTGGGTGTAATAAATTTTGTTGGTCCCATGCGGAAATATCCGGCTCACGGGCTAAAGTAAAGCGGGCCAGTTTGAATGCGTTTTCGCTTTCTTTTTTTATCTGCTCATAGGATTCTAATTGTTTTTGAATGTCGTTTCGACCTATCCTCGAAAGATTGTCTGTAACCGATTTAGTTATCCATTGTTCCTTATTAGTTGCTTTCTTAAAAGACTTATCAAAATATTCGTCGAGTTGATTTTCATTATCTTCTTGTACTTTTAAGTCGGGAAATGTTTCAATGATGGTACTCAGCAAGTTTTGATAACCTTCGCCCGTGGTCCGGTTGCGAATCTGTTCGTCGGCACGTTTAAGAGACTCAATCAATCGCTTGTAGTCGCTTACATTGTTCTGCCTTACCGTCCAATCCTCACTAGCTCTAAGATATTCTTCTTCGATTTGGACCTGATCAGTAGCAAGTGCCAGTCCGGTCTTAAATTCTGTTTTTGTTATATCCAGTTCAGGTACAAACCTAAAGTCAGCTAATTCATCGGCATATTTACGTATGGATAGATACCTTGAATAATCCTTTGTATTTAAAACAGTGGTTCTAAATAATTGGAGCCGCCCAGTTTCATCGGAAAGTTCATTCAATTCTTTTTGTAAATCCCGACTCAGGCTTTCCAGTATATCTTTAAGCTCGGCTACGTCTTTAGATGTAAAAAGTTGTTGGTCGATGTAGGCTATATGTTGCCGTATGGCCCCAGTAGTAAGCCAAAATCCCATCGCGTCACGATCAGAAATTAAGAACTCATTTAAAAGCTCTTGAGGAGAGGTGATATATTGTGCCTGAGATTCCGACGGTGTTAGCACGGGCAATTTTTTATAGTGCATTAAGATACTTTCCACTTCCCGGGTATAGGGGCGATAATTCGCTATGGCCCAATTCCCTAATGAACCTCGATTATTGATATCGGCAAAAGCCAGCAGATCCTGTTTTTGTTTGATTTGTGCATTTAGTATGCCAAGTTGCAGTTCAATAGCGTCAATAATCTCCGGTGTCCCGGGCAGATCAGCGAAATTTTCGATGAGGTCCGTTATGTTTGCCTGTCGGAAAATTTTTTCAATGGGATCAATAAGACTCTTTCGATATAGATTGAGTTGGTATTCCTGATGGATTTCCTCCAAACGCTCCACATCGCAATCATAAGCCGCTAAAAGTTTAACAAAAGGAGCTAGTTTAAGATGCAAGGAATATGCGGAATTATACATTTCCTTTGCGTTGTCGGCCTCTGCATCCAAATCCTGTAATTTTTGAGTTTCCCCGGAAAGTTGCTCTTTTACTACTTTCTTTGCAGCCAGCACCGCATAAACACCGTCAATATAGTCATTGCTACTATCTTTAAAACTCGCTAAGCCTTCATTGGTTTGTTGACGCAGGTAAGCACATAATTTATTGAGGTAAATCTCTTGTGCTGTTTCAAAACCATCAAGGTATGTTTTTAACACTTTAATCGCATTGTATTTTTTGGTGACCAACTCAATCTGCGCTCGGTTTTGCGTGAACTCTTTGAGCGTGGTCTGTAATTCTTCTACAGCTTTTTTATATTTCTGTGTGATTTCTTTAGCCTTTTCGTCACCAAAAAGAAAGCTCTTT
>JAOQAL010000302.1 GCA_025963615.1 Chitinophagaceae bacterium
AAGGTCATTCTGCCTATGCGGCCGAATCCATTGATTGCAATTTTCATACTTATTATAATTATGTGAAAAAGGATTAATAGCAAGCCATTAACGCCCGTTATGGTGCGCTTTTAAGTGCTGTTTTAATTATTAAACTGTATTAATAGCCTCTATTGCAGGGTGGATCAATAGGTCTTCTATACCTGCATCTTTAAGGGCCGTCCGGAAATTACGGCGATAGTCTGACGGCGTGGTCATCAAATGTCTTAAAAATGTTCTTCGCATGGAAACCAGGTTACCAAAACCACATTGCTCCGCAATTCTCTCAAGGGGAACATCGGTATCTTCCAAAAGCTTTCTCGCAGCTTCCACCCTGAGCTTCTCGATGAATTTTGCAGGCGGCATACCCGTTTCCTTGTGAAATACACGGGTAAAATTACGCGTGCTCATGTTCAGGTGATCGGCCATCCGGCTAACCTCCAGCGACTCATGCAGGTGATTGTTCAGCCAGGGCCGGATTTTTTGAGCGATATTTTCACTTTCATAAACAGGCAGCAGATTACCAAATTGCGTTTGGAAACCGGGCCGACTCAAGTAAAACACCAGTTTCCGGGCAACTTTAATGGCGATGTCTTTACCGAAATCTTCTTCCACCATGGCGAGGGAAAGATCAATGCCCGAAGACACACCGGCTGAGGTATAGATATTGCCGTCATTAGTAAAAAAATGGTTGGCATTTACGTTCACTAATGGATAATTCTTTTTAAGCTTTTCACCCAAATCCCAATGCGTAGTGGCATTTTTGCCATCCAATAGACCTGCTTTTGCCAACGCAAAGGCACCCCCGCATACAGACGCTATCCTGCGCGTATTAGTTGCGTTAACAGCTGAAAGCCATTTATAAAAAGGCACAAGTGCTGATACGCTGGTATCCCTGAAATCGTTGCCGCAAATGATTAGCGTATCAATCGGCATGGTAATATCCATTGCACAATAAGGACAAAAGATCTCGACCCCGGTGTCTGCAATCACCTTGCGGTCCGCTGTAGGTGCAACTATTAAAACCTGGTAGCCGTTATTGGAATCTAAGCTTTGCAGACATTTATTGGCGTTGGTGAAAACATCAGACGGCCCCGCGAAATCAAGCAGCATATTACCTGTCATAACAACAATAACAACTTTCATTTCCCCTTGCGTGTTGGTCATAAATCAAAAGTAAGCACTTTTGATTTTGTCTCAAAGGACATAAATTATACAATTTAAGCCATTTTCTTTATTTCTAATATTATTATCGTCCGTTGCAGATCGTTTCGGAGCTCCCTTTTCTGCAATACCCATAGAAGACTTTTTAGGTTCATTTAATGATCAACCTGCTGTGACCAATTAAACTTACATATGCAGCGCAATATTAAACATCGATTTACATTCTCTCAGCCCCGGCCGTTCTTGGTAGTTTGTACATTAATTTTTAATATTGCGATATCTTAAAAGCGGGCGATTTATATATATTGTGATATGATTTTTTCTAACGGTGATAGCCACATTTCGATCTAAAAATAATGACTATCATAACGTATATATCACAGCAAATAAAAATTGCTGAGGTCATTTCTGACGACATTGTAATTCAGGCCTCCAAAGGCAGTTTAGATTCGTTAGGTAACATTTATCAGGACTTTAATAAAATAATCATCCATGACCGAAATATCACTCCCGAATTCTTCAACTTGAAAAATGAGATCGTAGCAGAAATGCTTCAGAGATTTTCCCACTATCGCGTACGTCTTGCGATAATCGGTGATTTTAAAAAATTCCCAGGTAAAAGTACTGCTGAATTCATTTATGAAAGTAACAAGAGGAAAGTAGTTAATTTTGTAAGCCCTCAGCCGGAGGCGATAAAACCTCTTTCTGATTAATGATGGCTAAGATAGAAAGCAGCCTAAAGGGCCTTGTAAACGAGCTGATGATAAAAGTTCCCGGCGGAGATATCGAATTAAGGGACGACCGAATAAAACAACAGTGGAACGTTGAACTGTCATCCTTCTATATTGCGAAGTTTCCTGTTACCCAGGATTTTTATTTCGAGGTTATAAAAGAACAGCCGAGCACATTCACTGGTGGCCAAAGGCCGGTAGAAAATGTGACTTGGAAAGAAGCGATTTTGTTTTGTAATGCTTTATCAGAAAGATTAACGTTGAAACCTTGCTATATTTTTCCACCGGACAATGATGAAGTTGTTTTCAATTCAAAAGCCGACGGATTCCGGCTGCCTACTGAGGCGGAATGGCAATTTGCTTGCCAAGCTGGAACAAAAGGCATTAGGTATGGTGAATTAGATAAGATCGCCTGGTATAAAAGCAATTCTCAAAATTCTACGCAGAATGTCGGGGACAAAGAACCAAATTCATTTGGGCTTTATGACATGCTTGGCAACACATGGGAATGGTGTCACGATATTTATGACAAAACAGTGTATGGCTCCTACAGAATTTTCAGAGGTGGCGGCTGGTGTGATGAGGAGCGGAGCGTGATGGCAACTACTCGGAGGCGAAGCCATCCATCTACATTTAAAATTGACGACCTTGGTTTCAGAATAGTTAGAAATTATGACTAAACAGTTAGGAACATTGATTATCCATTTATTCTAATAAATATAAGTTTATAATGACGGCCATCCTAAAATTGTCAAAAGAGATGCTCCTAAATGAACATCTGCCTAAGTGGGGCCGGAGCCTCTATGAAAAGTTGATTTCTTCGCTCAAAATGTGCGTTTTTGCGTTTAGAATATAATCTTCAGATAGCCATCTATATTTAATAAGCGACATCAATTGTTTTTTTAAAAGTTTGCTCGTCCGTTAAATGGGTTAACATACAGGCAGCCAAATCTGCGCGGGAGATTTTTGGAATACCATGTAAAGGCAGGCCAGTAATATTTTTATATTTACCGGTCTGTTTTCCATCCGTCAGTTTCGGCGCCCTAACGATAGTCCAATCCAGCAAGGAGTTTTTCAATATTTCTTCCATTAAGCGCATATCCGAGTAAATAGGCTTGTATATCTTTTGTAAGACATTCTTTAACAGGAAATTCATAATGAACGAGCTTTTA
>JAOQAL010000215.1 GCA_025963615.1 Chitinophagaceae bacterium
CTGGCCTTTGCTCAACAAATGCGGTGTATTTTCACACCGCGCTCTGACATCGGCGTAAGATATAGAGGATCCATGCCGTATGGTAACAATAAAATTGCTGCCAAGGAAAAAATGGGTTTCCCCAAAATCAACATGATGTTCCAGGTTAATCTGCGCCGTTCGTAAGACAATAAAAACAGAATTTCCATACATCTCTATCTTAGGCCGCTGGTGTGCCCGGTGCGCATCTTCAATGGCCAGTTCATGCAGATCAAATTCCCGTTGTACCCGTAGCAGTGTTTCTTCCGTTGGCTCATGAAGCCCAATCCACACAAACCGGTCAGTTTGTTTAAGCACTTCATTAATGGCATCCAGTTCCACATTGGCCACGCGGCAACCATTGGCATAAGCGGCACAATTGATGATTTCATGCAGGCTTTCGTTTGGCAAAGTCTTTTAATTTCGTATTAAGTTAGAATAATCTGCTCTTTTTAATAAATAAAATTTTTCAAAAAAAAATTTGCGTAACCAAAAGGTTTCCTATACATTTGTAACCGATTGGTTACACAAAAAATATTCATGCGGAGAGACGTATTTCAGGCCATAGCAGATCCTACAAGAAGGTCAATCATCCATCTGATTGCACACGAGTCATTAAACCTAAACGCTGTAGCTGAACGATTTGATGTAAGTCGTCCGGCTATATCAAAGCATATTAAAATTCTGACGGAATGCGGCCTGGTGGTTATAAAACAACAGGGCCGCGAAAGATTCTGTGAGGCCCGCCTGAATAAATTGAACGAGGTTTCGGATTGGGTAGAACAATACAGGAAATTCTGGAATGTCAAACTCGATGCTCTCGAAATTTACCTGCAGGAACTACAAAGTAAAAGGCAATTGCAAACTAAAAAGAAAAAAAATGTCAAAACAAAAAGAAGCCGTTAGCAGCCTGGCGGATCGTGAACTTGCCATTTCCCGCCTGGTCAATGCACCAAGAGATTTGGTGTGGGAAGTATGGACAAAACCAGAACATATCAAACTTTGGTGGGGCCCCAATGGCTTTACCAATACCATTTTTCAAATGGAAGTAAAACCTGGTGGAGTGTGGGATTTAGTTATGCATGGACCCGACGGCACAGACTATAAAAATAAAAGCATTTATAAAGAAGTAATAAAGCCTGAAAAATTAGTATATGATCATGTTTCCGGACCAAAATTTCAGTTTACGGTTACGTTCACGGAACAAGCCAATAAAACCCTTATCAATATCCAGATGCTCTTCGATACAACAGAACAAAGGGATAAAGTCATAAAGGAATTCGGGGCAGCAGAAGGACTTAAACAAAACATGGATAAACTGGAAGTATTCCTGGAAAAATTTGCCGCCCATTAAGTCAATCAACTGAAATAAAAATTATGCCGGTTACAGCGAATGATGGGTCAAACAGGGAAATGATCATAACCAGACTACTGGATGCCCCGAGAGAATTGGTTTGGGAGGCATGGACGAACCCCGAACATGTTAAGTATTGGTGGGGCCCCGATGGCTTTACCAACACGATTCATGAGATGGAAGTAAAACCGGGTGGGGTATGGCGCTTCATGATGCACGGCCCGAATGGCATGGACTTCCCCAATAAGATTATATTTACAGAGGTAGTAAAATATGAACGGTTGGCCTACACCCATGGCTCAGAGGACGAAAACGACCCGAATATTTTCACTCCACGATAACTTTTGAAAAGCAAGGTGATAAAACTCAACTCACCATGAAAGCCCTGTTCGCTACCAAAGAAGAATTTGACAGCGTGGTGAAAGAATTCGGAGCGCTTGAAGGCGGCATACAGACATTGAACCGACTGGAAAAATACTTAACTACGATGTAAACTTATTTCTAAACCACAACTAAATAAAATGAAAAGGACAAAAGTAATTTATTGGATTTTTACAATTCTATTGGCGGCCTTAATGCTCCTGTCGGGTATTACAAACGCGTTAGTAACCAAAGAATCCGTGGAACTTGTTTCCAACCATTTAGGATACCCAACTTATATTATTGCATTTCTGGGCTGGGCGAAAGTGTTGGGTGTTGTAGCACTGCTCATTCCGGGTTTTCCGCGGCTGAAAGAATGGGCCTACGCTGGTTTTACGTTCGATCTTGCCGGCGCCTTGTTTTCCAGCATTGCGGTTGGAGACCCCGTTTCCATTTGGTGGCCAATATTAATTGGCTTTTTAGTGATTGCAGGCTCTTATATTTTCTATCACAAAAAAATAAATTATAAACCGTGAACCAGCAGGCATTGGTAATTGAACGAACATACGATGCACCGGTTGCCAGGGTTTGGCAGGCTATTACAGACAAAGATCAGATGAAGCAGTGGTATTTTGATCTGAAGGAATTCAAACCTGAAAAAGGTTTTGAGTTTCAGTTTGATGGGAACAGCGATGATAGAATCTATCATCATGTATGTAAAATAACAGAGGTTATCGTTGGTAAAAAGATTGCCTATAGCTGGCAGTACAAAGGATATGAAGGAAATTCCGTTGTCAGCTTTGAGCTATTCGCCGAAGGCGGTAAAACCAGGTTAAAACTCACCCACCAGGGATTAGAAACCTTCCCCAAAAACAATCCCGGTTTTGCGAAGGAAAATTTTACCGGAGGATGGACCTATTTTCTTGGTTCTGCTTTAAAAGATTTTGTCGAAAAACAAACTATACAATCCTGAAGGAAAATCGGCAGTTGATCATGACGCAGACTTTAAAATCCGGGATTAAATCTGAATGTTGTTACAGTCCAGGAGGCTGTTGCCGTTGCCACCTTTAATAATACTTCCGGGAATCTTATGCAGCCTGCGCAGCAACAAAATAAATTTCAAAAAAGGAAGCCCCCTGAATAATCATATCCATCTTCTCACTTTTTTTACATAGTCATTAAACTTTTCTCCGAAAACCCGCTGAAGATAATTTTCTTCTTTTCTTATCACATATAATTGAACAATGATAATAAGCAAAGGGATTAAAATAAACGTCCAGTCATTGCCTTTTAAAAAGGCAACGCCGGTATACAGTACGATCAGGCCTAAATACATTGGATTGCGGGTAAAGGAGTAAATCCCCTCCGTTTGTAAAGAATTTGCTGACTTTATGGGTATCAATGAATTTTTTGAAACCAGGAACCGCCATAAAGCGGGAAATGTTAACAGGAGGCTTAGCAATATTAAAATCCATCCAATTATTAAAGTTTTTTCACTGTTCAACCCTATTCCCTTTAATGGAAATAATTTCTGCAGCAAAACAGAAAAAAAGAATACAGCAACATAGATTAATGGCGGTGGAATATAAACACCAGGATGATCTTTTGTTTTCATTATCTGTTATTTAAACTTCTAGTTTTTAAAATCACAATTAAAAATAAGAGCTTCCTGGCCGGCAGTCTGGTAAAAAAACGACATTTATTAAGCAGTAGGAAAATCACTATATCCGCTTGTTGGTTGCAAATAATATTTGCCGGGAGGAAATTCAGCGAATTCTTTGAAATCTCTTTGCAGGTGCGATGAATCAGTATAACCGCATTCCAAACCGATCTGTGACCACTTGATATCCGGATTACTATTTTTTAGCTGCATCGCATATTCAAAACGTACAATACGAAGAAATAACTTAGGTGAGATTCCAACCCTTGTAATAAAATTCCGTTCAAACTGGCGCAGGCTGAGACAGGCAATAGACGACAACTCTTCCAATGAATAATTGTTTAACGGATCAAGCATCTGCCTGGCGACCTGATCCATGGGCTCTTCGTGCCGGCAGCCCCCGTCAACCCTTTTTTCTATAAATGCAAAAACAAGGTGGATCATTAAATCATAAGAAGCACTCTCCTGCAATTCTTTTACTATATCAATTACTTCATCGCCCCAGCATTCCTTTGCATCCAGGCCGCTGTTTACAGTTTTCTGCATATTAATGCCCAGTAAACGATAAGTGCCGGTAGGATGAAACGCAACTTTAATCATCAGATGATCCTTTCCAAACAACAGACCTACCGGTTTTGTTTTAGGGCCGGTTATTACTACAGCCGGAACCGGTATTTCCATATTTACGGCAGCTACCACTTTTATGGGATCCCGAGGATAGAAATACAGGTTTTGTTCGGTATTGGCAAGACAGGTAATAAAGGGTTCCGGGAGGTTTTCTTCTTCACCCCATTTTACATGGTATACCTGTAACTCCCGGACCAGGCTGTCCAGCGTAGCAGGTGGCTTATAGTTTTTATAAAATGGCAATAAGCTTGTTTCTATAAAGTTACTACTCCCTGTACCATTTATAATATCGAGTTAGAATATCAACGAATTTTTTAAGGTACCAGTTGCCGTTTAAATTCCATGTATATAATAGTAAATTATAGTTTTCAGGCTCTTTATTTATTCTTTCCTTTGCGCTATGAAATTAAAATTTAAAATTTTCATAGGCTTTTTTCTTTTCATTGCCTGTATTTCTACCGGATATGCACAGAAAAAAAACGGCATCACGCAATGGCTTACCCAAGGAGACAGCACGATATTATTTGCCCTGCAGCCTGCTAAACTACTTTTCACACGCAACCCTTCGCCGCATCCCATTATTGAGGTAGATGACAGCAAGACGTATCAGACCGTTGACGGTTTTGGCTTTGCGTTGACCCAGGGCAGTGCCATGCCAATCATCCGTATGAGTCCGGCTAAACGGGCTTCCTTATTGCGGGAACTTTTTGATACGGTGGGAACGCATATTGGTGTAAGCTATATACGTCTCAGCATCGGGGCTTCTGATCTTAATGAAAAAATATTTTCCTATGATGATCTTCCCGAGGGACAAACGGATACCCAACTTGTAAAGTTTGATCCCGGGCCGGACCGTAACGATGTAATACCCGTAATGAAAGAAATAATAGCGATCAACCCGCTAATAAAAATTTTAGGTTCGCCGTGGTCACCGCCACCCTGGATGAAAACAAATAATGACACAAGAGGCGGCCGGTTAAAACCTGAATATTACAGCGTATATGCGAAGTATTTTGTAAAATACATTCAGGCCATGAAAGCGGAAGGCATCAACATTGACGCGGTTACTGTGCAAAACGAACCGCTACATCCGGGTAATAACCCCAGCCTGCTGATGACTGCACCGGAAGAAGCAGCGTTTATAAAATACCATTTGGGACCTGCTTTTAAAGCATCCCATATTTCTACAAAGATTTTAATTTATGATCACAATGCGGATCGCCCCGATTATCCTATCTCAATATTAGACGATCCTGAAGCCAAAAAATATATTGATGGTTCTGCATTTCATTTATATAACGGGAAAATTGAAGCACTCACAGACGTGCATGATATGCACCCTGACCGGAATATTTATTTTACGGAGCAGATGGTAGTTCAGTTTGGAAGAAATGAAAATCCAACGGATCCCAAAATAAATATTGCATGGCCTGTTACCAGCCTGATTATTGGCGCTACCCGCAACTGGAGCCGCAATGTTTTAGAATGGAACCTCGCTGCTAATTCGCAGTTTACTCCCTACACGGATCGCGGCGGCTGCGATATGTGCCAGGGTGCTGTTTCAGTAGATGGAGATCAGGTAACACGCAATCTCGCTTATTATTCTTTAGCGCATGCTTCTAAATTTGTAAGACCGGGTTCCATACGCATCGCATCGGGTGAAACAGATCGTGTTGCTAATGTCGCATTTAAAACACCGGATGGAAAAATCGTCCTGGTTGCATCGAATACTACCCCGGAGACCCAGACTTTTATCATCCGGTATAAAGGCAAATCCGCAATCACCTCGCTGACTGCGGGATCTGTTGCTACCTATTGGTGGAAATAAATAAAATACTATGAAAGGAATAAAAATATATTGCTTGCTTTTCGCTTTATTTTTTTCTGCAACCGCAAAAATGGCGGGCCAGGGGTTTTTAAAAACAGTTGGTAAAAAGATTGTTAACGCCCAGGGAGAAAATATACTGCTTCGTGGCATCGGTCTGGGTGGATGGATGTTGCAGGAAGGATATATGCTACGGCTTAACCAGGAGGGCCAGCAATATAAAATCCGCCAGCGGATAGAAGCCTTGCTGAGCAAGGAACAAACACAGGAGTTCTACGATG
>JAOQAL010000329.1 GCA_025963615.1 Chitinophagaceae bacterium
TTCAGGTCTAACTTCACACAGGGGGATTAGATTCATTTTACTTCTTGCTCACACGGCTTATTATAAATAAAAGTAAGACCACCACAATTACTATAACAAGGATTCCGGTAAACATCCCCGCCTTGAAGATACCTGCTATGGCAGCACAAGAAGGGAGCACCAAAAGAAACAGAAACGCCAGCATTTCGGGAAGAATTTTTTTCATGGCAGTAATTTTTATAAAAGCTTTCAGATAAAATCTCATGCCACTGATAAATCAGGTAGGCTGTAGTAATTATTCCACAGGAGAACGATAACATAGCCCTTCGTATACGCCGGGCACCGAGGCAGTAAGGAAATTTTTACAAGTCCCTGGCAGAATGCAGGATCAGCCTGAAAATATTAGGTATTGGTTATGACGGAAAGCATTAACTTAATGGCAAAACAGTCTTCGCCCTGCTTTTAGCAAAATCAAAAAATAAAATTGGTATGTATAGGATGGCATTGACCCTCATAGGTTTTTTTTCATTGGTACAAATTATTTCTGCACAAAAGAATAACCTGAATAAACACCAGTATGGGTTAGTAGATTTTCTGAAAGAGTTTTTTGATGTTTCTTCTTTGCCGGTATATGCTTCAAATACATATTCTGCGGAGACATCGACCTATGACAGAACCGGGTTAAACAATGACGGATTCGCCGGTACCTATTCTTTTATCCGCAGGAATGCCGATAGTTCACTGGTACTTTTTGATGTGAAAGGTTCAGGGGTTATTAACCGGATATGGACTCCAACACCCTCTGATGACAGTCTTGATTTTTATATTGATGATGGATTAAAACCATCCTTCACCCTTTGTTACCGGGATTTATTTTCAGGTAAGGTGTATCCTTTTGTGGCTCCCCTTTGTGCTAACCAGCTTGGAGGATATTACTGTTATTTACCAATCCCTTTCAGTACCTCTTGTAAAATTATTTTCCGTGGTAAAACGACAAGATTTCACCAGATAGGATACCGCTTATACCCCGCATCCACCGCCATAACTAAATTTAAATTGCCGCTGGTTAAAGAAGAACAGGATGCCCTGGCTAAAATTAAATCCGTATGGAGCGGATTTTCATTATCTGTAAAGGAACTCAACCCGGATCATCTTAAAATTTCTTCTGTAAATAAAAAAGTAACCCTGGTTGCAGGTCAAAAGATAACTGTTTTTGAAACTAAACAGGCCGGCAGAATTATAGGTTTTGACCTGTCATCTTCAGTTGATCTTGAAAAGACAGCGAAGGATATTGATTTGAAAATAACATGGGATGATGAGGGAACTCCTGCCGTATATTGCCCACTGGCGGATTATTTTGGATATGCCTTTGGCAAACCCTCTATGAAAAGTTTATTGGCAGGTTCTGATGGTGGAAAGAACTATTCGTATTTCCCGATGCCGTTTGATAAATCGGCACGCATAGAATTGTTATACAGAAAGGCAGCAGGTGAAACTGAGAAAGCGGTTGTCCGTGTTGAATGCAATATTTTTTTTTCCAGTCAGAGAAGAGACATAGCGAGGGAGGGAAAGTTTTATGCAAACTGGCATCGGGATAATCCGGTGCCGTTCAATTATCCCTATGCGATGCTGGATATAACCGGTAAAGGACATTTTGTTGGCACCGTTTTACAGGCTCAGGGATTAAGAACGGGAATGACTACTTTTTTCGAGGGCGATGATTCAACCGTAGTGGATGGGGAATTAAGAATGCATGGTACCGGGTCGGAAGATTTTTTTAATGGCGGCTGGTATGCGTTGCTTGATCGCTGGGATGCAGCCATGAGTTTACCCCTTTCAGGGGCACTTGAATATTCTATTCCTTTATGCCGTACCGGTGGCTACCGTTTGTTTGTGACGGACAAGGTTTCTTTCGAAAAATCTTTTTTTCTTTCTATGGAACATGGCCCGGAGCATAATGAAGTTCCGTCCGATTATACATCTGTAAGCTATTATTATTGCAGTAAACCCAATAAACAAATTCTTATTCCCTCTCCGGAGAATACAAAGCCATATATTCCGGATACATTAATGCTATATCCGCAATTACTGAATGTAGGTATAGATGGAACTGCGGGCATAGAAACAAGATGGGCTTTCCCGACCAATGGCCTTACGTTTTATTATACTATAACAGAGAATACGATATTAAGGATGTCGCTGCGTGATATTCCAGCGGGCAACTATCGTGTATATCTTGATTATGTCAAAAGCCCTGAAGCGGCCATGTTCTCATTATGGCAAAGGCAAACACAGTTGACTGACTGGATCCATGGCAGTAATAGTAAGGTTGACCGGATAGAAATGCAGGACGTTGCGGATCTCATGATTACCCCACTGAATAATACCCTTTCCTTCCGGTTTAAAGCAACCGGGAAACAAAACCAGTTTATACTGAACCGGATTATCCTTAAAAGGCAATAGATCATAGCTTGTTGTATAATATTTTTGTTACTATTTAAAAATAAAAAATGAGACGCTCTTTTTTAAAAATAATATTCCTTCTTTTGGTATGTGGATGTTCCGCGCAAAAGCAAATCAATATTGATATAAATGGCTTTTACAAGCCAAAAGAAAACCCTATTGTAAAGGCTGATTCATCTTTTACATTTATTGACCCGGTGAAGAAGGAAAGGGTGCGTTGGCAACGGGCCGATGTTTTCAATCCTGCAGCAATCGTTAAGGATGGTAACGTGTTTTTATTATACCGCTGCGAAGATAACCCTGCAGCTATTTTGGGTGGAAGAACATCCAGACTTGGCCTGGCGGTAAGTAATGATGGGATTCATTTTAAAAAATTCCCGGAACCGGTTTTATATCCCGATAGCAGCGAGTTTATGCAATATGATTACCCGGGCGGCTGTGAGGATCCGCGGTTGGTACAGACTGAAGATGGAACCTACGTGGTAGTATATACTGCCTGGAATTATAAAATTCCCCGGCTAAGCATTGCTTTTTCAAAAGACCTTTTTCATTGGCAAAAAAAAGGACCCGCTTTTGCAAAAGCACATAACAGTAAATTTTTAAATGAAGCCAGTAAATCCGGTTCAATCATTACAAAATTGGTTAATGGACAACAGGTGGTTGCTAAAATAAATGGAAAGTTCTGGATGTATTGGGGCGAACATATTATCAATCTGGCATGGTCGGATAATTTGTATGACTGGAATCCTTTGCTGGATGACAAAGGAGCGTTGCAGGCCGCCGCCGCACCAAGACCCGGAAAATTTGACAGCGATCTAACTGAATGTGGACCTCCGGCTATCATTACCAGTAAGGGAATAGTTTTATTTTATAATGGTAAAAATGCGACAGATGATAAAGCGGATCCCAATCTTCCCAAAGGAACTTATTCTGTAGGTCAGATTGTGTTTGATCAAAAAAATCCAGGACAGGTCATCGAACGTTCTGACACCTGTTTTTTGAGACCGGACCTACCCCATGAAAAAACCGGTCAATACCAGGCCGGAACCACTTTCTCCGAAGGCCTTGTATTATTTAAGGGGAAATGGTTTTTATATTATGGCACAGCTGATTCATTCGTTGGACTGGCTATTTCACCAAATAAATAATGGCTATTAATTGCTGGTGACAGGAGATATGTGGCCAGCAGGAATATATTTTTAGCAAAGCTCCTCTTAGTAAATTTGCTCATCTTCTATCACAGGGCATGAAATCAGTATCAAGGATTTTTTTATTAACGACTTTATGTTTCATAGCAGGATTTGCCTGTGCGCAGATTGTAAATATGGAAAGTCAGCGTTATCATACCGATACTACCGGCTGGAAAGGCAGTATTAGCGGCGACTTTGCTTTGACCAATTACGGACAAAAAGTAGTTGCTGTAAATGGCAATGCGCACCTGCAATATCAATCAGTGAAAAGCCTTTATCTTTTACTGGGTAGCTATGGATTTCTAAAAGGGGGCGGGCAGTCCTTTATTGACTATGATTTTTTGCATTTCCGCTATAATTATAAACTGAACAGGATCATAAGGCTGGAAGCATTTGCCCAGTTGCAGCAAAATGCAATTATAAAAATACAATCAAGGTTCTTAGTTGGCGCGGGCCCCCGGTTTAAGATAGTAAGTAATAAGAAACTAAAATTGTATGGAGGTATACTGGCGGCTTATGAAATACAGAAAGAAACTGGTGTGCCACAAGAAAGAAGAGATTGGCGGAGCAGTGACTATTTATCACTGACTTTTTCACCGGATGAACGAACAGAATTTATCACTACTACCTATTACCAGCCTGTATTTAATAATATTAGTGATTACCGCCTGTTAAGCCAAACCATGTTTAAAATAAAAGCTGGGAAAAAAATATCAGTGAACCTTAACTGGACCTACCAGTTTGATGCAAGACCTGCCGGCGGCTC
>JAOQAL010000362.1 GCA_025963615.1 Chitinophagaceae bacterium
CTGGTGCTGGCTGATACCCAGATTGAAGGATATGTATTTAAAGGATTTAAACTGGATGTTATTTTCAAAAGAGCGAAAGCCAAAGGAATTAATCATGCCAAAAGGAAATGGTATGGCCTTGATTTATTCGCGCCGGCAAGAAGAAATAAAGCTGTTGCAGAATGCCTGGAACAAATGATACATTTCTATTCAGGCTGGCATTTTGTAGATGACAACCCGGTTATGCATTTTAACCCTCCCACCTGGCAACAATTGAAAAATATAATAGCGCCTTCATTGATAGTCTATGGTGAACTCGACCTTCCTGATTTTAAAGAAATGAGTGAAGGGGCAGCTTCAAGAATTCCGGGTGCGAAAAAAGTAGTGCTACCAGACACCGGCCACATCAGTAATATGGAAAATCCCGCAGGCTTCAATAAAGAATTGCTGGAGTTTTTAAAAAGTTTACCGGCTTAAAGCTGGTTTTGAACCAAGGAGTCACGGTGGCACAGAGAGGCACAGAGATAAGTTTACAAGTTTAGAAGTTTATTAGTTCAAAAAGTTCATGAACCCTTCGATCAATTGAGATGGGCTTCATGTTTGGGAAATCCGGGTTTTGAACCACGGAGTCACGGTGGCACAGAGAGGCACAGAGATAAGTTTACAAGTTTAGAAGTTTATTAGTTCAAAAAGTTCATGAACCCTTCGATCAAAAAAATTTCGGTGTGACATTTATATGGTTGATAACACCCCCCAATCCGATACAAGGCACTTGATTAGTGATTAAATTTTTAACGTGCAATTTTTTTTCTTCTTTCTGATAATTCCCGCCAGGTCGTCAAAATGATATGTTCTTTTTCAACATAATTTTTTAATTCAGGATCGAGCATTGCCAGTAAATCGCCTTTACGCGTAGCGCCGGAACCTGAAATATGTTTAAAGATTTCAGATGGTTGCGTGCAATGCATGATCAGGTAAGTAATGCCAGGTTTCATAGCCTGGAACGCCTCCTTATATTTTTGCGTTTTCATTTTTCGAAGGTTGGCATCTGTTATCGCTGTTCCTTTCGGTAATTCCCACCCATAACTCTCATTAAAAATATCGTCAAGCACTGGTAAACCCGATGCCCATAGCTGGCTGCCAATAGTGCGTATCATTTGCATCTGTGCATCCGGGAAATGAGTTTGGGCGGCAATTAATGTAGCATGACCTGCCGGAAACATAATGGGAATATGATATTCTATTCCCAGTTTTACATAACGTTGGATAAAATCCGGAGTAGCAAATAATGTTCCCATATGGGTATCCATGTGCGTGGGCTCAAAACCCATTTCATGCGCTCTCTCTATTTGGGCGCGGATTTCTGTTTCTACCTCATCTGGAGAGGCATGCGTCACCACATCCTGTACACCGGGCCATAAAGCGCCTTCTTTATCAACCAACCCTGGAACTTTTGTTTTGCCACTGAGTGGCGGCCACCGGTATTCGCTCCATTCGGAAGTTAAGGTGAGATGAAGTCCTGCATCGGTTAAGGGATGTTCTTTCAGATAATGAATATAGGCAGGCACCCAGGGACAGGGCATCATCACACTGCAACTGGTAGCAATACCTTTTGTCATAGCTGCCACGGCGCCTTCATTTGAATCAAACGACATGCCCACATCATCGACATGTACGATAACGACCCTCGCACCTTTTGGAAACCCTAAACGTTCCGCGTAGGTGGTATCGGCCTTTTGAGTAAAAGCAAACGATGTAATGAAGAGGCAGGTAATGATCAGAAATACTTGTTTCATTGTTTTGGCTTTATAAGAAAATTAAACGTTGTCTGTAAATTAAATCCTTTACAGGCATACATGATGTCGCCCTCAAGATGACCAGTCACTATCCATCCGCGAACGGGAATAAGAACTTTGTAAAAAATATTTACAACTTTTTTCTTCTTTCTGACAACTCCTTCCAGGTTACTAAAATGATATGTTCTTTTTCAACGTATTTTTTTAATTCAGGATCCATCATCGCCAGCATATCGCCTTTTCTTTCGGGACCCGTTGAAGAAATATGCCTGAAAATATCAGAAGGCTTTGTGCAATGCATGATCAGGTAAGTGATGCCGGGCTGCATCATCCCGAAGGCTTCCTTGTATTTTTGAGTTTTAAACTTTTGCAGGTTCGCATCTGTTTCGGGTGTGCCTTTCGGTAAGTTCCACCCGGTTTGGCTGAAAATATCATCCAGCACGGGTAAGCCGGCATTCCACAATTGCTGACCAATGGCTTTCATCGTCTGCAATTGACCATCCGCAAATTTAGATTGCTTTGCAATGATCGTAGCATGGCCAGCAGGAAACATAACGGGAATATGATATTCCATCGCCAGCTTTACATAGCGTTGCAGGTAATCAGGCGAGGCAAATAAAGTTCCCATATGGCTATCCATATGCGTCGGTTCAAATCCCATTTGCCGGGCTCTTTCTATTTGCGCGCGGATTTCTATTTCTACTTCATCCGCCGATGCATGCGCCACCACATCTTCCGCTTCCGGCCATAAAGCGCCTTCTTTGTCTACCAGGCCGGGTACTTTTGGTTTTCCGCTTAATGGAGGCCAGCGGTAGTTATCCCATTCTGAAGTCAGGGTAAGGTGCAGACCCGCATCGGTTCCCGGATGTTCTTTCAGGTAATGAACGTAAGCTGGCACCCAGGGACAAGGCATCATGACACTGCAACTGGTGGCAATTCCTTTTGACATGGCATTGATGGCGCCTTCATTTGAATCGAATGACATGCCCACATCATCCACATGCACAATAACAACTTTGGCTCCCTTGGGAAATCCTAAACGTTCCGCGTAAGTAGAATCTATTTTTTGTGCAAATGCGGAAGAACTAAAAATGAGGCTGGCAATTACCGACAAGGCTAATTTCATGTATGCCGTTTTTTAATGGTGATTAATTTATTTGGGTTGACTTAGTATTTCAAAATCATCTTTCAGCTTATCGTAAAGGTGTTCAAAAATGCTGATATTAGTCTGATAAAGATTTTTTTGTAGCGTACCCGGGTTAAATTCAGTTTCCGCTAAGGCGAATTTTTTTATTTCATTCCATTCTTTAATGAACCCTTTGGCATACATGCCCAGGTATACCACACCCATGGCTGAAGCATCGGCACTTTTTACAACCCGGATCTTCTTGTTTAAGATATCGGCGAGCATTTGCAGCCATAAAGGCGATTGTGTAACTCCCCCTGTGACATAAATCATGTCAATGGTTGTTTTTTCTTCCATTGTATTCAGCAGTTGCAACAAAGAAAAACAAACCCCTTCAATGACAGCCCGCATAAAATGTTTGAGTGTATGGGTTGACCGGATGCCGATAAATACTCCTTTCGCATCGGCATCCCATACCGGCGCTCTTTCTCCTAATATATAAGGAAGGAATATCAATCCGTCTGCGCCCGCCACGACCTGGCTGATTTCTTCAAAAAACCATTCATAATCTTTTTCGGAAGAAAATTCTTTTTGTAAAAAAGTCTGAACGAACCATTGTAATACTATCCCACCGTTATTGATACCACCACCCGTGATGTACAGATTATCGGTGAGCCGGTAATTGAACAAACGACCTTTTTCATCATTGACTGCAAAATTAGTTGCTGTACGGATGGCGCCACTGGTGCCAATAGTTAGCGCGGCTACACCAGGCACCGTGGCGCCTACTCCTAAATTCGCCATAGCTCCATCGCCGGCGCCAATAATAAACAATAAGTTGTCTGGCAAGCCCAGTTCCTCCTGGTATTCCTTATTTAATTTGGTTTCTTTATGCAAAACGGAAACTGGTTCCGAAAGCGAATCGGAAGTAGCTCCGCAAAAATTCAAGGCTTCCCGGCACCATTGAAAATTTTGACTGTCAAATAATCCTGTAGCCGATGCAATGGAATAATCTACCTGGAATTTTCCGAATAGTTTATACCAGATATATTCTTTTACTGAAATAAATTTATGCGTACCGGCAAATACTTCCGGCAGATGATCCCTTATCCAGGCAATCTTACATAATGGCGACATAGGATGGACCGGCGTTCCTGTTTTATTATAAATTATTTTGCCTTCACCTGATTTTTTTAATTGCTTTGCATAATCATTAGCGCGGGTATCAGCCCAGGTTAATAAGGGGGTCAGCGGCCTGCCATTTTGATCAACGGCCATGATACTGTGAAAAGCAGCACTGAAGCACACAGTTTCTATTTCGCGGGGATTAATCTTTACAATTACTTTTTTTAAGGTAGTTAGTAACGCAGTGAATATCTCATCCGCATCCTGTTCACAAAAACCGTCGCGGGGCTGATATAAAAGATAGGAAGTCTTTTCTTCGCAAACGATTGCAGAAATTTCATCCGCTGCAATCACTTTTACATGTGTTGTTCCGATATCAATGCCAATAAAAAGTGCCATAATTGTTAAACCAGTTGCCGAATATAAAAAATGCCTTTCTTATTTATAATAAAATACTATTTTTATTGATCGTCTATAAAACATTTTAATTCCACAATATGGGAGATTTCCAGATTAAAAAAACACAGAAGCAATACGATGCAGTAATAGTCGGCTCCGGAGCCGGTGGCGGTATGGCTGCTTACGTATTGGCGAACGCAGGTTTAAAAGTTTGCCTGCTTGAAGCCGGACCAATGTACGATCCT
>JAOQAL010000382.1 GCA_025963615.1 Chitinophagaceae bacterium
GGATGTTGCTGTAGCAGTAATTTGTATCATAACAATCTTACTATATATAAATGAACCATCTTGATCCGACAGCTTTAAGCGGTAATAATTCACTCCGTTGCCAGGATGGTTATCGGCTACACCATAATGTTTGGTCGTCGTGCTGTTGCCGGTTGCCTCTATATCAGCCAGGGCAACAAAGGCCCGGTTATCAGAACTTCTTTCAATCGTAAAATGGCTTGTATTTTCTTCAGTTTCCGTGGACCAGTTCAATTGCACTTTATTGTTTACGACTTTACCGGTGAAATCAGAAAGCGTCACCGGCAGCAGGCTGGAGATATTGAAAGTGGCATTATTATAAGCTACAAAAGCAATATCGCTGTTTCCTGAAAGATGAATGGTGAATTTTCTTACACTTTGATAATTAGCAGCGGTAATTCCGAAGTCACCTAAATCGGCTGCCCACATTCTTATTTGTCTGTCCGTATTGGTAAAACTGCTGGTCAGTGTCAGGGGATTTGTTGACGCTTCATAAAAATCAGCTGTCCAGTTGGCTACGGGGGAAATACTCGTGAAAAGCATATCTTTTTTATGCCCCACGATGCTTCCGGAAGCGTCAATAAATGAATAGCTGTCCGTAGAACCGTTGGGATCTGCTATCTGTGTTACGATCACATCAGGAACCCCGTCACCGATGTTCTGAGGCGTGATCGTATTTACATTAAAACTGATTGTGCCAGCAGGCAGATTAGCTACGCCGGTGCCGAGGTTCAATCCTTTAATACCGTCGGTAAGGTAAAAAGCGATATTATTAACAGGAGCCGGGTGGCTGGCGCCGTTGTGTATACCATCATACATTTCACCGACACCTATTTTTGTGATGCTGTTAATAGCTCCAGTGAAACCTGCTACCGGAAGAGACCAGAAATCACTTGCTATAAAACTTTCACCATGATTGCTAAGCACCTGGTCGTTGACACCCGTCGAATACTGCGTGTTATTATAGGTAAATGCAAGAAGGTTATGACTATTTACCGGTTTTACCGAATTAATTGCGGAAGCAGAAGTCTTCCAGAAACCATTGTAATCAGTTATAATGCCAGAAACCGACTGTGCATTAACGTAAGAGGTGATTGTTAAGCAGAAAAGGATATAAAAAAATTTATTGAAAACATAATTTTTCCCGGGACAACGGTAATTCAAGGTGACTGGGAAGAGATGTTTCATGGCAGGTACATTAGGATATGATCCACGGATTTGGTATAAAGATAATATCTCTTCGGCGTTCTTATAATATTCTGGTGAAAAATAACAACCAGATGCGGGTTGCTGGGTTATGCATTGCAATTGTACCTGTCGCTTATGGATCATGCCTACGTGTATTTTTTTAAATACATACATGCAATCACTTAACAAAAAAACCAGCGAAACTTGTAATCATCTTATGGCCTGCCGGTTATATTTTATATCCTGGCCGGCTAAGGAAAGTTAAAGAGTAAATCAGCGTTTTTAGAAATACATCCCTGGGAATACCCGGGATAAGTACGATCCAATCGCAGGGGTAGCTTATGGAGACCGCTTTTGAAATACCGGGGAAATACTGGCTATTAAAATTAAGGTGTGAAGGGGACGTAAAGTTCAATGGCGCGGGGCGTAAGGAATAACGAAAAGTGGCCGATGGTCCCATTTTGAAAAACGATTGAATATATTTTTATTCCTGGAAATAATTTATACCCTAAATTTAGCAGTATGAAAAATACAAGTATACGTCCATTGGGGTTATTTCTGATCACTCACCTAATTGCTGCCGTGGCTTTTTGCCAGGATGTTGATAATTTAAAATTAAAGAATTATCGCCCGGTGTCTATTTATAAAATACCACAGACCCTGGTAGAAAAAGCGAAATATCCGGTTGTGGATTTTCATACACATGATTATCCCAAAACGGATGCTGGCGTGGATGAATGGGTAAATACCATGAATAAAGCAGGTATCGCAAAATCCATGATTCTGTCATACTCCACCGGTGCCGCCTTTGATTCAGTGGTTGCAAAGTATGCAAGGTATAAAGACCGGTTTGATATATGGTGCGGATTTGATTATACCGGCTATGGTACACCGGGTTGGGAAAAACATGCCATAGCGGAATTAGAAAGATGCTACCGGAAAGGCGCCAAAGGCGTTGGCGAATTAGGAGATAAAGGATTGGGAGAGTTCTATTCCAAGCCGGTGGCAGGTTATGGTTTACATATAGACGATCCGCAAATGAAGCCCTTGCTGGAAAAATGCGGCAAGTTACATATGCCGGTAAGTATACATGTTGCCGAAGATGCGTGGATGTATTTGCCAGCTGATTCTGCCAATGATGGATTGACGAATGCGGCAACCTGGAAAGTAGATATGACTCCCCCGGGAATCTTAAATCATGATCAGCTGGTTGCCTCCCTGGAGCATGCTGTAAGAGATAACCCACAAACAACATTTATTGCCTGTCATCTCGCTAATTGCTGTTCCGATCTCAGTATGCTGGCAAGCCTGCTTGATAAATATCCTAACTTGTTTGCGGATATAGCAGCCCGTTACGGTGAGTTGGCCCCGGTGCCGCGTTATACGAAAGCGTTCATGGAAAAATATGCGGACCGCCTTGTGTATGGTACCGATATGGGAACCGCAAAAGAAATGTATCATATTACATTCCGGATTCTGGAAACAGCGGATGAGCATTTTTACCAGCGGGATTATTTCAACTATCATTGGCCTTTACAGGGACTGGCTTTATCTGATGCTGCGCTGAAGAAAATTTATAGCGGTAATGCAGGAAAAATAATGCGCAAATAGGAAATTACATAAACCAGGCTTAAACAAATACCCCTATTTGCTATTTTCATTAAGCCAAACCCATTGCTATGAAGTTTTCATTCGTTATTAGTTTTCTGTTGGCCGGGCTTATTTTTTTCTCTTGTAAATCAACCACAAAATTATATGGGGAAGGGCGTTATGAACGCGCCTTTTATTCCGCGATTGATGACCTGAAAAAAAATGCTTCGAATACATCCGCCCTACAGATCCTTCCGGATGCCTACCGCCAGGTAAGAGGGCAGGAGTTGAATAGTATTAACACAGCACAGTCGGGTGCCCGAACCGGTGATAAACTGGACAGGATATATAATAGCTATAACTCGTTGCAGAAAATGTATAATGCCATTGTTGCTTTGCCTGCGGCGCTTGGAATTGTGCACCCGGTTGATTATTCCAATGAACGGATGAATGCAGCGGATGAAGGAGCCTATTTTCATTATAACACCGGCCTGGGTCTGATGGACCGTGGTGATAAAAAAAGTTTTCAGAAGGCCTACCTGGAATTTAAGACAACCGATAGTTATGTGCCCGGTTATAAAGATGTCATTCGGTTAAAGGCTGAGGCTTTGGACGAATCTTTTACCAATGTCGTCATCAATAATATCCGGCAGCAGTATGGAGAATATTCCATCAATGGTTCTTTCCTGGATAACGACATCCAGAATAACCTGAACAATATCGGACGTAATTATTACTATAAATTTTTCCAGCTATTTGATGCGCAGACACGCCGGATCCGGGTAGACCAATATATGGACATCCTGATGTATGACATATCCTTCGGCAGGTTGGCGGCCAGTTCTTATTCGTATGATGTTTCAAAGACAATAAAAGAACCTTCGGACAATATCAAAGAAGCACCCCGGTCTGTAACGGTTAATGCTACCGTAAAAGTAACGCGTCGTGTCCTTGATTCCCGGGCCGCCATGGATTGCCGCGTGAGTGATGCGGAAAACAGGCAGATCATTTTTTCGGAAAGATTTTACCGAAACTATAGCTGGGAAAACCTGACAGGTACTTATACGGGCGACTCAAGAGCTTTATCAGATAAGGATAAAACCATAATTAATGGCGTTTATAATAACTCTCCGGACTATAATGATTTATATCGTGAACTTACCAGGCAGATCCTGGTTGATTTTAATTACAGGATGAGACAATTATATGGCAGGTAAGAAAACCATTTCCCTTTTTTTAAGCGCCGGTATTTTTTTTGTAATTTTATCCGGGAATAAAATAGTTGCTTGTTCGAAAGCAATCGCCTATGTTCTAAATCCTTATATTTGGCATCTTGTTTCCAGGCCTATGAAACAATATTAAATTGAATATCCGGCCCGCCTGTAACAGTCGAATATTTGGACAATTTTCGTCCGGTACTTTTGCTAAATTTATAGATCGGCCGAATAGACCCGACTGG
>JAOQAL010000444.1 GCA_025963615.1 Chitinophagaceae bacterium
CCAGTCGCGCAGGAAAATAAAAATGATCAATGCCACCAGGGCGAATGCTAACAGTAAGGTTTCACCTACTTCTGATAATGAGTTACGCACCGGTACAGTAAAATCTTTTCCCAATGAAATGATATAATCTTTCGGAGCAGACTTTACAATATCATCAAACCTTTTTTTAAATTCATCCACAATGGCCAGTGAATTGGCGCCCCGTTGAGGCTGCACACCCGTACCCACGCCGTAACGTGCGGTATTTCCTTCACCAACGATCATTGCGGTTCTTTCATTTTGTGAAGACATGATAGCGCTGCCGATATCTTTGAACCGGATGATGGCGCCGTCCTGTTCCCGCAGGATCATGTTATTAAATTCGTCTTCAGTAACCAGCCGGCCCTGGGTGCGTAAGGTGACCTCTGTATTCTGTCCTTCAATACGTCCACTGGGCAAGTCAACATTCTCACGTTGCAATGCCGCCTGCACATCTGCTGGTGTTAGTTGATAGGCAGCTAACTTCACCGGGTCCATACGCAAACGCATCGCCCTTTTACGGCCGGCATAGGTATCGACTAGCCGAACGCCAGGTATCGACTGCAACCGTTCTTTGATATTGATATTTACAAAGTCTGTGACATCTTCCAGGCTTTTGGTATCACTTTGCACTGTTAAGAAAACGAGGAAATCGGGGGGACCTGATTTTTCTACAATCGTTGGTTCAATGTCGGAAGGTAATTGCTGGCGTGATTTAGAAACTTTATCACGTACATCATTAGCCGCAGCTTCCAGGTCGGCGCTTAGATTGAATTCAACTGAAATAATACTTACCTGTTCGCGGGATACTGACGACAGGGCGCGGATACCATTTGCTTCAGCCACCGCCTCTTCCAAAGGTTTAGTTACTTGTGAAGCGATAATATCCGCACTCGCACCCGGATAAACCGTAGTGATCGTGACGACCGGAGAATCAGTAACAGGGTATTCCCTGGTTCCTAAAAAGGTATAGCCCACGATACCGAAGAGTACCAGCAGTACCGACATGACGCCGGCAAGCACCGGCCTGGATATACTTACTTGTGAAATAGCGCTCATTGTATAGTAAATTGTGAATGGTGAATAGTTAATAACGTTTGTCAGCAGTAGCTTTCGCTACCCATCTCTGACCCTTACTTTTATTTGAGTGTTATTAATTGCACATCAGTGCCCGGTATCAGCCTCAGCAGGTTACTGGTAACCACGGTGTCGCCTTTGTTGAGTCCATGCAATACTTCGACAGCCGACGGCCCGCGCTGACCTAATTCAACAGGAGCTAACTGTACCCGGTTATTTTTTACCACGTATACACTGTATCCTTGTGAAGAAGGAATTAATGCCTGCGAGGAAACCATCAATGCATCATTGGACGAATGAAGGGTGAGGTGTAATCTGGCACTTTGACCGGGTAACAGAGCCCGCCCGGGGTTTGGACTGATTGCCCTCACCATCAGGGTTCTTGTATTCTGATCCAATCTTGATTCCCTTGCTATCACTTTCGCCTTATACTGTTTAGCATCCGATGCTACCGTAAAACTTTGTTCGCTGCCTTCGGTAATTATTGGTGCATATTTTTCAGGTATAGCAAAATCCACCTTTACGGAGCTGTTATCCTGCAGGTTCGCAAGTACAGTATTTACCGACACCACCGCCCCGGGATAAACATGTACGATACCTATTTGGCCGCCAAAGGGCGCCCTGATAAGCGTTTTGCTGATGGCGACTTTCAGTTCGGCTATCTGTGCCTGTAATACTTTCAGGTTGGTGAAAGCCTGGTCATAATCCTGCTGCACTACGGCTTCGTGTTTGATAAGATCGCTCATACGCTCTTCGTTCAGCAGCGCCAGTTTTTCCTGCTGGCGAAGCCGGTCCAATTGTGCCAGGAGGTCTGCATTATCCATTTCAAAAAGTAACTGGCCGGCTTTTACATTAGCGCCTTCCTTAACGTTTACCCGGACGATCTTACGGGTTAGTTCGCTTACCATGTCAACTTGCTGGTTGGCCATCAGCGAACCAGTTATTTCCAACTCTTCTTTTAAAACAGCTGGTTTAATGATGGTTCCATCGACGGGGGTAGCTTTCATCGCTACTGTGGTAGTTTCAGGCTTGTTTTTATCTTTTGCGCCGGCAGAGCATCCGGTTATAACTATCGTCATAAAAAGAGATAAAGCAGCTACCAGTTGAGGGCTGAAGAAAAGTTTCGGGGTTAATGTGTTTGCAGACATGGTTGATAATTATTATTAGATTAATTTGAATAATTCGATAAATAAGAACGCATCTTGTTGTCAAAAGTTCAGAAAAAGAAAACAAAAATATAGATTTATTGAAATACTTCAATAAATTAAATAAAAAAAATTAAATTTTTAATCCTTCCACGAAACCAATATACTCATCCAGCAATTTATTATTAAGGTAATAGCGAACATTCCGGCCTTCTTTATCAGAAGTTACCAGTTCACTATCAATCAGTAATTTCAAATGGTGCGCAATGGAGGGTTGCGCCAGGTTGATGGTATTATTCAAATCCACACAATACAGGCATTGCTTGCTCTTCTTGATTTCCTTCAGGATGGTCAACCGGTAGGGGTCTGCCAGTGCTTTGGAAATCTTCTCCGCCTTCTTTGCATCCATATCACGAGTTTTATAGTGCAAATATAGTAATTTATTTATCGAAGTTTTTCAATAAATAAAAAATGATAACTTATTTTTAGGATTTCCGGTATTGGCGCCAGCCTGCAATTCATTACTGATTATCGTATAACCATTTAAATATTATTGCAGTATGAACCGGTAATGGTGGCCTGTTGCAGTACCGTTACCGGCGTGAGCGCATAGACAAACAATAAATTATTGAACACTGTTATCTTCATCTGACCTAACCCGCACCTAATCTGATGCAGGAAATCAGAACTTTGAAAATCAACCCGCATTTTTTCTTTTAATACTTTAAGTGCACGTTTTCGTTACACCTGCTGTTTATTCCTGATACATCTTCATTATTTAATTAGCTTTTTGCTCAATTGTCTACAGGCGTCCAACTTTGGCAGAAAATTTTTACTTGCAACAGAACCCGCATTTGGTTGGCTGGAGAAATAGGCAATTACGATACCGGCTGTGCGGTTTATATAAATTACCTGGCCGTGTATGCCTACCGCGCAATACTCACCTTTTTTTTCATCCAAAACCCACCAGTAGTTTTTATACGCCACCCATGGCATTTTTGCATTAACATAAACATCATTCCTCAGATATCTATCCTTATCGGCCTTTGTAAGTTTTAAAGTTTCATCTACCCAATTTCGGGGAATTAATTGTTTACCATCTATTTTTCCCCGATTCAATATTAATGTTCCAAACAAAGCCGCATCCCTTAGAGTAGTGTTCATGCCGCCAGTAGCCAGGGCCGTATAGCTTCGGTCCGCGTTAATATATGCGTCATG
>JAOQAL010000446.1 GCA_025963615.1 Chitinophagaceae bacterium
GTTCCGGTCATTCCGGTGGATTCGGAGCACTCAGCCATATTTCAATGTCTTATTGGTGAAACCAGGAATCGTATTGAAAAGGTAATTCTAACGGCTTCAGGCGGTCCGTTTCTTGGTCGCAAAACCAACTACCTGGTAAATGTAAAAAGGGAACATGCCCTGCAGCATCCAAACTGGAGAATGGGAGCCAAGATCAGTGTTGATTCAGCAACGTTAATGAATAAAGGGCTGGAAATGATTGAAGCGAAATTCCTTTTCAATCTTCATCCCGATCAGATACAGGTAGTTGTACATCCGCAAAGTATTATTCATAGCATGGTGCAGTTTGAAGATGGCAGTATCAAGGCACAGATGGGATTGCCGGATATGAAACTTCCGATCCAATATGCTTTGTCTTTTCCGCGGCGTATACAAAATGATCTTCCCCGTTTTGATTTCAGAAAGATAAACACACTTACATTTGAAGACCCCGACCTTCGCACCTTCCGCAACCTGGCCCTGGCGATGGATGCATTAAATAAAGGGGGTAATCTTCCCTGTGTGATGAATGCTGCCAATGAACTGGCCGTATATGCATTTCTACGTAACCGGATAGGTTTCCTGGAAATAACGGATATCATCGAAAAAACAATGGATAAAATCCCGTTTATTGAGGAACCCACGCTCGAGGAATATTTTGAAAGCGATGGGGAGGCCCGTAATTTTGCCGCCGATATAATTAAACTATAAATTCACATTTTTCGCTCCTATATTCATTTCAAAATTCAGAATTTGCGTTTTTAGATTAACATACTATGATTTTATTAGCAATTGATTGGAGTTCCGTAGCTGTAAAAACCGGGCAATTCATTTTATCCTTTTCTATATTAGTGGTGTTGCATGAGCTGGGACATTATCTACCGGCTAAATGGTTTAAATGCCGCGTAGAAAAATTTTATCTTTTTTTCAATCCATGGTTTTCCCTTTTTAAAAAGAAAATAGGGGAAACAGAATATGGACTGGGCTGGGTACCTTTTGGCGGCTATGTAAAGATATCCGGCATGATCGACGAAAGCATGGATAAGGATCAATTAAAACTACCGCCACAACCTTGGGAATTCAGAAGCAAACCGGCCTGGCAGCGGTTAATCATCATGCTGGGCGGCGTTACGGTGAATGTGGTACTGGCGATCGTGATTTTTATCATGCTGATGTGGGTTTGGGGCGAAGAGTTTTTGCCGCCACAAAATTTAAAATACGGTATCGTTGCCGATAGTCTTGGAAAAAAAATAGGGCTAAAAGATGGTGATATTATTACGAAAATTGGTGACAAAGAAGTAAAGAATGCGTTGAAGGTTCCAGGACAGGTAACATTAAGTGACGCGAATAATATTACGATCAAAAGAGATGGCGCGGAAATGCAATTGGCTTTGCCGGCAGATTTTTCAAAATCGCTCAACAAAACCCAAACGGGAAAATTTATAAATATCCGGATTCCTTTTATTGCAGAAGAATTTTCGAAAGGTTCCGGTGCTCAAAAAGCAGGTGTTAAAAAGGGCGATCGTATTGTTGCTGTAGATTCAATTCCTGCTCTTTACCATAATGATTTTTTAAGTCTGATGAAAGGGAAAAAAGATGAGACTATCCGGTTGACCGTTGTTCGAAACGGGAAGGATACCCTTACCATGCAGGTTCGAACCGATACGAACGGCAAAATAGGGGTGTTCCCGCTGGCTAATCCAAAAAAACTTTTTGATATCGTCTACAAGCCTTACACTTTTGCTGAATCAATACCGGCAGGTTTTAATAAATGCTGGGAGACTTTAGGGAATTATATTTCGGGCATTAAACAATTATTCAATGGCAAAGCAAATCCAAATGATTCCTTAGGTAGTGTAATCAGTATCGGAAAAATCTTTCCCGAGGAATGGGACTGGCAAAGTTTCTGGCAATTGACGGCTATATTTTCCATTATACTGGCATTTATGAATGTGTTGCCGATACCGGCATTGGACGGCGGTCATGCCTTGTTCACCTTGGTGGAGATGATAACAGGCCGCAAGCCAAGCGATAAGTTTATTGAATATGCGCAAATGGCAGGTATGGTGTTATTGTTAGGACTTATGGCCTATGCGCTGGGATTGGATATCTGGCGGTTATTTAAATAAAATGGATCTTTGCTGGATAGGAAAAGCGCCGCGGATGTGGCGCTTTTCTATTTATTAAAATGCAATTCATCCTCCATTTGCCCCTGTTTACTCAATTTTTTGCCCTGTCTACCTAAATAGGATTGACTTGTAATCTTTAATGGAGCAACTTTACACCCAAGTCCATTACCATTATTTCTTGTCCAGAAATATTTCTTATAGCAGTTAGTTTTGGCTTACTCCCCTGTCTTTTGCCAGGGGATTTTTTTTATAATTCGATCCCTATTTTTTTCATCAGGATGGAGGCATTCATACTTTGGCAAACCCCTTCTTTTAATTTATAGTCGAAATACAATTCGTCATTGGATACCTGCACATCAAAGTGGTAATTGTGAATATTAGCCGGAAACTCTTCGGATAATTTTGCCAGCTCCAGGTCATGGGTTGCTATCATGCCCGTTGCTTTGTTATGAATTAATTGTTTGATCAATGCTTTGGAACCCGTGTAGCGATCAAGAGAATTAGTACCTCTTAGTATTTCATCCAGCAGGATGAAGATTTTATCATTGCGG
>JAOQAL010000458.1 GCA_025963615.1 Chitinophagaceae bacterium
ATAAATCCAATAGCCTTTTTAATATCTATCGTGATAAGCACAGCAATTTATGGATGCTGAGCCATGAGGGGTTGTTGAAAATCCAGCCTAAAACATTTACTGATTACCAGGTCGAAATGTTTAAAGAGCCGTTAAAACAGGTCCGGAATATCGTTTCACTATACAATGATTTATTAATATCCAGCTCAACTTCCGGCTTCCATATTCTCCATAACAATTCATTGAGTAAAGTGCCGCTTCCCACTTTTTATTTAGATACATTTCAATATAATCATGATATCATCGATGGCTATTCCGATGATTATGAGGGGGGCACCTGGATCATGACGCGGATGTTGAAATTGCTGTACATAAAACAAAATCAATTATCCGATTATTCAGGGCTTATTCAGCGGAAAACCAAGGAGGGATTTTATGATATCGCGGTGCATCCTGCTACCGGCAAGATCTTCGTCTGCACTGATTCTGCGTTGCTGACGGGAGATAAAAACAAATTGGAGGTCTATCACGATGCCGATGGTAAGACATTTGGAAAGCCGATAAGCGTTTTATTTACGGAAGATGGTGTTGGTATTGTAAATGTCTTTTTTAAGGGAATTTATTTTATAACCAAAGAGAATAAAATTATCAAAGCTCCGCCAGAACTTGATATTATCGATGAACGGGTGAGCGGATGGATTTACCAGGGTATTAAAGGGTTGATATGGGTAAGAAATTCTGGCAGGGGGCTTGTATGTTTCAGGGTTAATGATTTATACCAGGTAAAAGATGTCGGGCAATTCACTACTGCTGAAGGGTTACCTTCTAATGATGTACTTGATATCGCAACGGACAAACAACAAAGGTTATGGGTATGCAGCAGCAATGGTTTGGCCGTAATGAGTTATAACAGCAAACAAGACCTATGGGATATTTACAATGTCGGTAAGCAGTTGGGATTAAATTTCGAATCCTGGGTTGATGGGCGGATGGGTGTGGATACCTTGGGCGATATCTGGCTTTCTAACATCGACCATCTTATTAAGCTTTACCCGGAAAAAATACATCTGCAAAAAGAGATTCCCAGGATCGTGATCGAAAACATACAATTGGATATGAAAGAGACCGACTGGCAAAAATATGCCGATTCAGTATATAGTTATTTCCGGCTCCCGTATAAACCTGTATTCAACTATCAACAAAACTCGTTGGGCATCCAGTTTAACGGAACTAACCTTTCTGATGCTTCTGCCCAGGAATATTCTTATATGCTTCAGCCGTTGGATACAGCCTGGAGTCATGGCTCACAAAATAATTTTGTTTCCTTTCTGAAATTGTTGCCGGGTAATTATATTTTTAAAGTGAAAGTAAAAGTTCGGGGAAAGGAATGGAGTGAGCCCACCTCCTTTTCTTTTTCTATTGAGAGGCCTTTTTGGGAAAAATGGTGGTTCCGGCTATTGCTGATAGCGTTGGCGGCCTCGTGGATAGTTTTCATCTACCGTCGCCGAATTAAAGCAATCCAGCAACAGGCGGATGTCCACAATCAATTGAATGAACTGGAAATGAAAGCCCTTAAGGCGCAAATGAACCCTCATTTTATATACAATGCTCTTAATTCCATTCAATCTTTAATTGCTGATGAAAAAAAATCAGAGGCGATCAATTATGTTGGAACATTTTCCCGTTTACTGCGCCGGGTGCTCGAGCATACCAATAGTAATGTCGTTACACTTGAAAAAGAATTAGAGACGCTACGATTATATATTCAACTGGAATCACTGCGCCTGAATATGGATTTGCAATACAATCTGGTAATCGATGAAGAATTGATGACAGAAAATGAAAAGGTACCGCCGTTGATATTGCAGCCTTTTGTTGAAAACGCATTATGGCATGGACTGAGCAGGAAAAAGGAAGAAAAAAAATTGAATGTATCTGTTGATCAAAACAAGGACTACCTGGTTTTTATTATTGATGATAACGGCATTGGTCGCAACCGGGCCGCGGCCTTTAAAAAAGAATCTGCGGGTGAAATCTATGCTTCCCGCGGCATAGAGATTACAATAAAACGATTAATTGAGTTCAATAAAAGCAAAACCTCCCCGGTATTATACACCGATCTGCTTGATGACAATGGAGACCCTGCCGGTACACGGGTTAGTATTTATATAAAAAAGCAAATCGTCTGATCTTTAAACGCTGATTTCCACTTTTCAATCACTCATACCTGCCAATCAATAAATGACAGCGTAGGGTTTCCTGCCGGACGGTATTTTTGTTTAATACCGATGGAATTTATAACAGGCATATTTATTTTTTTGGCACTCGTTCTGGCTGGAGTTTTCTGGAGCGAGATTTTAGGGTTTTTCAAAATGATATACCATAAAATCAGGTAAAACTTAAAATTTAAGCTGTGGGCGATAAAGGATTTGACCCTATTCAATCAATCAAACCCGCATTTGGCTAAATGGCTACTAAAAAACCTTTAATATTTTGTTCTTTTACCCTGTGATTCTTTTGTGAGGTTGGACAACTTATTTATGAGGCTGTTGCCTTCGAAAATACTGACACTTTAACCGGTGAATATTTTTAGAACACCCTGAAAAGTCAACTTTGACTCGGGACATTAACCATTGATCATTAGACTTAATCCTTGAGGCCGTTATTCCATGTGGGTAGCGGCTTTTTTATATTTCTGTAAGTGATCTATATTGATTCCACGCCTACCATTTTTGCAATTTCAATAGCACGTCTTTTTACAGCGTCTACATCACTACCCACCTTATCATAGGCTAAGGCTATTGCCATTCGCCGATAGGGGCGGGTGGTAGGTTTCCCAAAAATCCTTATGTCGCTTTGTGGCTGATTCATTGCGTTTTCTAATCCGGTAAAAGTTGGATGAATTCCATTTTTATACGCTAAAATAACGGCGCTGGCGCCCGTTCTTTCCAAAGTAATCTCAGGGATCGGTAACCCCAATATTGCCCGGGCATGTAACGCGAACTCTGATAGATTTTGTGTGCCTGCCAGGGTGACCATGCCGGTATCATGGGGGCGGGGCGATAATTCAGAGAAATAGACACCGTCGTCCGCCAGAAAATATTCTACTCCCCAAATGCCAAAACCCGTCAGCTCCCTGGTTATTTTTTCCGCCATCGCCTTTGCTTCTTCCAATTCAGCCAGTTTTATTCCGGCGGGCTGCCAACTTTCCTGGTAATCACCGCGTTCCTGCCGGTGACCGATGGGCGGACAAA
>JAOQAL010000246.1 GCA_025963615.1 Chitinophagaceae bacterium
TCCTTTATTTTTTTTGTCAGTAACAAAGATCAGGACCGGCGCATTGTCTGCCATATTTCTGAACCAGGCTTCCCGCCCGGCAATTATTTTTTCGGCTGTCCGGTGTTCAGTTATATCTTCAATCACAAGCAATATTAAATGCTGCAGTTGCGATTTCTGAACAAGCTTTCTGGCATTGAGTAAAAGAACCTTTCGGCCAATGCCCGGAAAATTGTGTTCCACTTCAAAACCCGGCACCTGATTATTCTGACTGGAAGTATTTTCCAATAACTTTCTCAATTCCGGCATGTTCCAATGACCTTTGTTAAGCGTAAATATTGATTTGCCTTTCGTGCTTTCTGCCTCGTTCTGGAAAATCTTGTAAAACGATTTGTTTGCTGTTTTTACATTAAAATTATTTTCCAGCACCAATACCGCTTCGTGGATGATCCCAATGATGGCTTCAGAATATCCATGAGCTTCTGCCAACTGTTCATTACGGGTTTGCAATTCCGTATTGATGGTCATAAGTTCCTCATTGGATGATTCTATTTCCTCTTTGGAGGTTTCCAGTTCTTCATTTATGCTTTGTAATTCCTCATTGCTGGATAAAATTTCTTCATTGGCGGATTGCAGTTCTTCATGACTCGTTTCCTGCTCCCCGAGTATGGAGCGCATATCTTCCCGCAGTTCTTTAAGTTCAACCTGTAATTGCTGCACCATGGTGTTCCTGGAAAGTGAAGTTTTTACCACCGTCGCAGAGGATAATGCCAGCTCTTCTAAAATGATAAGGAAAAGTCTTTCTTCATTCTCCGTTTTAAGAGGGGTTACTTCTATTGACACCTGGTGAACAATTTCTTTTATCTTGATCTCGAGTCCGGTTTTTTTTATCGGTTCCCCGGATTTACCAGCCTTGTGTATCGTATTTCGCAGTTCAAACTCAAGTCCAGGCCTCGCCATTTTTAACAGGTTCAGGCTGGCTTTGCCAGAGGAAGGTTCTAAAAACAGGCCGGTGGAACCTTTGAAAAAGAGAATTTCCAGGTCCGCATTTATTACCACGGTGGCCGGGATATATTTCTTGAGTAAAATATCATTGACTGTTTTTTCAAGATCGGAAGGAGGGAGTTGCATAGTTCTCGGGGCGATTTTTGGAAGTTTGGGTGATTCAGTCACTGCGATATGTGGTATACTGTAATTCAATTCAAACATTGCATTGTTTGCTACATCTTTTTTCTTTAGGTAAATCCTGAATTTTTTTTCTACCTGGTTAAAGAGCTGTATAGATGTACCAACTGTTTCTGACTTGCCGAGCATCAGGTAGCCATTATTGTTTAAGGCATAGTGAAATGTTGAGAGGATTTTTTTCTGCAAGAGGGTATCAAGATAGATCATAAGATTGCAACAACTTATAAAGTCTATTTTTGAAAAAGGGGGATCTCTGAAAACGTTCTGCGGGGCGAAGACGCAAATGTCACGAATTGTTTTTATGATCCTGTACTCGCCATCACTTTTTGTAAAAAAGCGCTGAATGCGATCAGGCGGAACATTTAAAAGATCGTTCCTTGTATAAACACCCCGTCTTGCTTTTGCAATTACTTTTTCACTGAGATCCGTTGCGAAAATCTGTACCGTCATTTCCGGGGTCTTGTCGCCTAAAACTTCGATCAGTATCATGGCCAAAGAATAAGCTTCTTCCCCAGTGGAACAGGCCGGGGTCCATATCCTCATAGGTCCATATTGGGTTTTACTTTTCAGTATTTTCGGGAACAATGTATTCTTAAGGTAGTCATACGTGTCTGTATCCCTGAAAAAACTGGTAACGTTTATGAGGAGATCACTATACAAGGTATCCAGTTCTTCACGATGCTGACGGAGGTAGCCGGCATATTCATTCAATGTTTTTAAATTGTGCAAGAGCATACGCCTGACGATCCGGCGACGTATCGTATTCATTTTATAGTGTGTAAAATCAACCCCGGCATCTTTTTTAAGAAGCTGGATAATTGTGGACAGGTATATTTCTTTATTTTCCGGACCATTTTCAGCATCGGGCTCGAGTACTTTTTTAACAATCTTTGTTTGTTTGCCCAGTCGGTCAAGTTCGCTGGCAATATCAGCGGGGGGCAGAATCAAATCAACTACTCCTTCATCTATTGCTGATTTAGGCATCCCTTGAAATTTTGCCGTGTCATCCTGCGCAATGGTTATGCCCCCAGCCAGTTTAATACTTTTTAAACCGTGGGTACCATCATGCGCGGTCCCTGAAAGTAAAACAGCAATCGCATCTTCCTTTTGTTTTTCAGCGAGCGACACAAAAAACTGGTCAATGGGCAAATGAAGGCTGCCTTTTGGTTGCCGGGTATTTAAAATAATATAATCATCGTTTACCGACATATCCTGGTTGTGAGGAATAATGTAAACATGATCTGGCAAAATCCTCATCCTATGTGTTGCTTCTGTTACCTTCATCTTGGTTACATTGGTCAGGATGGACGTAAGCATGCTCTTGCGATTAGGATCGAGGTGCTGGATATAGATAAAGGCCATGCCGGTATCGGGTGAAAGATGCCTGAGAATTTCTATGATGGCTTCAAGGCCACCGGCGGATGCACCAATGGCTACAATAGGGAATTTATTTTTTTGTTTTGTGTTTTCCATTAATCTGCTGGCTCTATTTTCATTACTTGTAATTCCGTTTCAAATCCTGATCCCGTGAAAAAATGATAACATTTATTCTTAGAATGAAAGTAATTTATTTTTTTAATCTCGCCGGTAAAATACGTCTTCCAAACCCGGCAAGGGTTCCATGTCTTTAATTACAGATTTGCAGGCTCATCAAATTATGCCGCCGGCAAGCCCTGTTAGCCTTCTGTTTCATAAGGAAAATAACAATTAAAAACGGCGCCTTTGTCCGGGTAGCCTTCAGCATTTATAAAGCCATCATGGAGTTGCATGATTTTTCTGCAGAAGGCCAGGCCGGTACCCGACCCTTTGAATTTGTTTGTTTTTTCAATACGGTAAAACATCGAAAAAATTTTGTTGGCAAATTCCTGTTCAAAACCGATACCGTTATCCGCAATACGAATATGATCGTAAAAGGTATCCGGTGACGCATCGGCATGATTTATATAAAGACCGTTTATGCGGGAACATTCAATACGGATAGTAAGGTTTCGCCCACTGCTGCGGAATTTGACCGCATTATCCAGCAAATGATAAAAAAGTAAATAAAGCATAGTAGGATATCCCTTTATCGGTTCTAATCTCTCACATTCTATGACGATATCATCCCCCTTATTCATTTGACCCGATACCACATTTTTTACCTGCTCAAGATATTCATTAAGGTTTACCCATTCCTGCTTTTCTGGCAAGGCTTCGAGTGATGAAAAGGAGATGATATCCTCTGTCAACAATTTCATTTTCTGTATTCCGGACTGAACCCGGCGGAGGTTAGCCTTCCCTTCATTACTAAGCATAGCCGCATCGTGGGTTATAATAAATTCAAGAGATGTATACATCTTTTTAAGAGCCTCTTTATAGTCATTGGATGCGATAGAACTGAAAGCTCTGAACTCTGAATTAAGATATTTCAATTCCCTGTTTTTTGAAATAAGTTCTCTATTGAGATCCCGGATTTTTTTATCATTTTCTTTTCGTTTACTGCTATCTTCTTCGGCAGCTATTTTAAGCGTGGCAGCCACCGGTGCTGTTTTTATCAGGCCTGTTTTCCCTTCATTTTTTCGGGGCTGAAATTCTTCAGCCGGCTCGTCAAGGTATTCCCAGGATTCAAGTATATGCCCGTTATTGCCCGAAATGGTGCACCGGATTGGTTTTTTTTTGCCGCCGGATGAGGCCGTTATTTCCAGTGTTAATGTTACCCCGTTATGAGCAGCCTGTTTGTACGTATTGAAGTATGCGGCTCTCGAAGGCAGATCCTTTAAGAGTGTTGCTGGATTTTTATCATGATGGTTGTTATGAAAGTCTTCAGCCGGAGAACTCATGTATAAAATATCAAAATCTTCTATTTCTCCCGTCGAAGGGCGTGCTCTGAAAAGGATGGTATGAAGCGCTACGGGCATAATTTTATTTTATCCGTATTTAGTACAGGACCGGACACTTTTAAAAAGTTGAAATTGATACAACCACAAAATTAAAAATAAACATAAGGCTTCTGAAAAGATAGACTTATAATACATCCGGATAAGAATATTATCAGCCATTATATAAAGGCTTTAATGCGTAGTATGTATTATACACTGCCTGACGGCGTTGGATAAAGGTAATTAAATAGAACGTTGATAAAAGTAATTAACGGGAATAAAAGAAGATTTTGCCAGCCTGTTTTTTCGAAAACTTCCCGGTTCCAATATGAAGGAAATAATCTGGCATCTGGTATCTGGCCGGTGGCATAATTGTTTTACAAGTTGGTGAGTTTTGTAGGCGAGCGCTGAATTCTTTATCGGAAATTAATATGGATGAAAATAAAATAAATACCGCCCCCGGGTTTGTCATAGTCGTCGGCGCTTCTGCAGGTGGTTTGAGCGCCCTTAAACAGCTTTTAGGGCAGTTTGAAAGCGATATTCCTGCCGCTATTTTAGTTGTTTTGCACATTTCGCCGGTAATAAATGAAGGATTTATTCCGGGGACATTACAGTCATCTACCTCATTGAAGGTTCTGAAAGCAGAAAATAATCTTTTTTTAGAAACCGGATGCATCTATGTAGCCGTCCCAGATGCCCACTTGCTTGTTAAAGAAAATTATTTACTCCTTGGCTTTGGCCCTGAAGAGAACCGATGGAAGCCGTCTATAGACGTTTTGTTCCGCTCCGCCGCTGTAGCTTACGGTGAACGTTGCATAGGAATAATTCTTACAGGCTTACTGAATGATGGTACAGCTGGCATGGATGCCATAAAACGTTGTGGCGGTGTAACCATCATACAGGATCCAAAACAAGCTGAATTTCCGGAAATGCCTTTAAGCGTTTTAGAAAACATACATGTCGATTATTGTTTAACACTGGATAAGATGGCGCCGGCCGTGCAAAAAATTTTTCAAAAAGAAGTTACGACCTCTACAGCTCCCAAAGAAATATTGGCGGAAGCGGCCATTATCGAAAAAATGCAGACAGGATCTTATGCTGTTTCCCAAATCGGTGATCCAACAGTTTATGCATGTCCTGACTGCGGAGGAATACTCTGGGAAATAAAAAACGGAGAGTTTGCCCGTTACCGTTGTCATATCGGCCATTCTTACACCGAAGAAGATTTATTACTAAAACAGACTAATGCCATGCATTCAACACTCTGGATATCTTTACGAATTATGGAAGAAAGAAAATCACTACTTGAAAAAATTGCCCGGCAAAATAGACAGAAAGGTTATAACCGAACGTCAAAGGAATATGAATTGAAAGCAGCTCAGCTTGAACAACATATTAATAAAATGAAAGGGATACTTACTGACCGGGTTGAAAATCAGGCAGAAGGAACCTGGAAAATCTGAAAGAAATCAGAAAAATAAAATGGTATTAATTCCGATAATAACATTGATGATAGTGAACGGCGGAAATAAAATAATAATTCGCTTCCGTATACAGGATATGAACAATATGTTACCCTAATCACTGACTAATGTCTTTGATTTTTTCAGGTACCTGGCAAATAAATATAAACATAGCAGTCCTGCTAATATGCCTGTAAGTAACGGCAGGTTAGCTGTAAGATCAAACTGCTCGTCGTGCAGGTAAAAATGTTTCACAATGATCAGCACGGCGCCGGTCATCCAGATATAAGTTGAATTATATTCCCGGATCACCACCCGTTTCCAATTGAATTCCATGCTGCTGATCGTTTTACTGATACCTCTAAGATTGGGAATCCAGCGATTTACTTTCCTGCGGTAATCACGGTATTGTTCACCAAATTTATTTTCCAGGAAATTTTCCTCCGCCATCACGATCGCCTGGTAAAATAAAAGAAATAAGGGCAAAAACACGACCATAAAAATCAGTGAATTGGACGCGATGCCCAATCCGGCAAGAATAAGAATATTGCCAACATACAAAGGATTCCGGCAATGTGCAAAAATGCCGGTAGTAACCAGTTCTTCCGCGTATACTCTGCGGTTTCTGCCGCCACGCATAATATAAACCAACCCGATGGTGGCAATCCTTACCAATTGTCCGACAAGGGTTACGCTGAAACCAATAACCATTGCCGTTACCGGGTTATGGAACACCAGTTTCGACGGAACAAAAAGCATCAAATAGAAAATAGGGAACAAACCGTTCCGGTTCCGGAATAAAAAGTTGCCAAGTTTAACCATTATAAGTTCCCCCGTTTGATTATTTTACGGCCACAAGACCGCTGAAATTATACCATTTAAAAAATGTTTCGACATAACGGAAGCCTGTTGCTAAAAGCAATTCACGGTTCTCCATTAGCTTATAAGGTATCAGCACATTCTCCAGGGCTTCTCTTTTTTGAGAAATTTCCATGTCATTATAGTGATTTCTTTTCTTAAAATCATAATAGTATTTAATGAAAAGACGGTTAAAAAGAGAGTCTTCACCCAATACTTTTTCTATCAGTATAAAGCAGGAATTTTCATTCATCT
>JAOQAL010000617.1 GCA_025963615.1 Chitinophagaceae bacterium
TCGCAAGCGGCATTGGAGGTTTAATCACTTTCCAGGAGGAGGTAACCAATTTTGCCAAGGGTGATGGGACGCCAAGATTTAATCCTTTCTTTATTCCTAAGATGATTTTAGATATTGCCGCAGGACAAATATCTATGCGACATGGTTTCCGGGGTCCCAATTTCGCTGTGGTGAGCGCCTGCGCTTCATCTACAAACGCCATGATGGAAGCCTTTAATTTGATCCGTATGGGGAAAGCGGATATAATAGTTACAGGCGGGTCGGAAAGCGTGGTTCGTGAAGCAGGGGTGGGCGGATTTAATGCCATGAAGGCCCTGAGTGAACGAAATGATGATCCTAAAACAGCGTCCCGCCCCTATGATAAAGACCGGGATGGTTTTGTGATGGGAGAAGCAGCAGGTGTTGTGGTTTTTGAAGAACTGGAACATGCTATTAACAGGGGTGCAAAAATTTATTGTGAAATAGCCGGGGCAGGCGCCACGGCTGATGCCCACCATATTACAGCTCCCCACCCCGAAGGGTTGGGCGCCAGAAATGTGATGAAAGTGGCATTGGAAGATGCCGGCATGCAGGCGCATGATATCGATTATATTAACACCCACGGAACTTCTACTCCCTTAGGCGATACCGCAGAAGTGAAAGCCATTGTAAATGTATTTGGGGATCATGCGTATAACTTAAATATCAGTTCAACAAAATCAATGACCGGCCACTGCCTGGGCGCAGCAGGTGTTATTGAAGGAATTGCCTGTATATTAAGTGTGAAAAATGACCTGATCCCGCCTACTATTAATCATTTTGACGACGACCCGGACCTGGATCCGAGGCTGAACTTTACTTTCTGGAAAGCACAGCAACGAACAGTAAGGGCCGCATTAAGTAATACCTTCGGGTTCGGAGGGCATAACGCCTGCGTAATTGTAAAGAAATATAAAATTTAAAGACGGATAAGCTTTTACACTTTATTTTGCTTTGCATTTCGCACTAAACTTGAACTTTAAACTTTTTTTCGTAGCTTAAACTCCTGTGGATTTTTTCAAACAATTTTTTAGCAAACTCGGTGGCCCGTCCTTTAAAAGCCAACTGAAGAATATTCTGGGCTTTCTACCCGGAAACATTTCCTTATATAAAACGGCATTAACCCATCGTTCTATCAGGGAAGGGGCTGATGAAAATAATGAACGACTTGAATACCTGGGAGATGCGATTTTAAGTGCGCTGATTGCTGACTATCTTTTTAAACGCTACCCATACAAGGAAGAAGGTTTTTTAACGGAAATGCGCAGCAAGATGGTAAACCGCCAGCAACTGAATGAAATTGCTATCCGGATGGGGCTGAAAAAAATAACGCTCTTCAATAAAATGGACGGCTCTTTAAAAGTGAGCCAGATATTTGGTAATACGCTGGAAGCTTTGGTGGGAGCTATTTATCTTGACAAGGGCTATAAAAAAACCAGTAAGTGGGTCATGGATTATATCATATTGCCACACATGTTTGTAGATGAGCTGGAATTACTGGAAATCAATCATAAAAATAAGCTTTATGGGTGGGCCAATAAAAATGGCAAAGTGCTGGAATTTGAAACCATTGATGAAAGAATGGAAAATGGCCGCAGGTTATTTACCGTGGCGGCCATGGTAAATGGTGAAAATCTTGCTGAAGGAAAAGCATTCAACAAAAAAGATGCTTCCCAGATCGCTTCCCAGGTGGCGGTAGAAAAACTGGGCCTCTTAAACGCTGATGGTCCTTTTAATCCCGGACCCGACGCCTAGCGTTATTTTTTATACGTTACACGGTATATTGCACCTTGCTGATCGTCACTGATCAATAATGATCCATCTTTTGCAATTTCAATGTCCACCGGGCGGCCAGAAACTTTTTTATTGTCCTGCAGCCATCCTTCCGCAAAGGGTTCATATTTAACTACTTTGTTTTTGTCAATGGTGACCATCATTACGCGATAGCCTATCGGGATGGTCCTATTCCAGCTTCCGTGCTGTGCAATAAACATCCTGTTTTTGTATTCTGCAGGGAACTGCGATGCCGTATAAAATCTTAAACCCAGTGGTGCAACATGGGGTCCCATTTTTTGTGCTGGCGGTGTGTAATCCTTGCAATTTTTGCCCTTGCCATATTGAGGATCTAAAATATCTCCTTCATGACAAAATGGATAACCAAAATGCATGCCTGCATGCGGAGCCGTATTCAATTCGCAGTTGGGTATATTATCGCCGAGATTATCCCTCCCATTATCTGTAAACCATAATTCCTTTGTTTGTGGATGCCAGGCAAAACCGACTGAATTCCGGATGCCGCGCGCAAATATCTCGAATCCTGTGCCGTCGGGATTGATTCTTGCGATACAGGCATGCGTGGAATCCGGTAAACACATATTACAAGGGGCGCCGATCGGGATGTATAACTTTCCGTCAGGACCGAATGATATGTATTTCCAGCCATGATGTTTTTCTGTCGGTAATTTATCATAAACTACAAATGCCTGTGGAGGATTGGCTAACCTGGTTTCAATATTATCATAACGTAAAATGCGACTGACTTCAGCAACATACAAACTGCCATTTCTAAAGGCAACACCACATGGCATATTTAACCCAGCTGCGATGACATAAACTTTATCAGCACGGCCATCATGGTTGTTATCTATTACAGCATAAACCTTGTCTTTATTCCGGTTACCAACAAAAAGAGTTCCTTTTTCACCCCAGCACATACTTCTTGCGTCGGGCACCTGGGCAAATACTGAAATACTGAATCCCGCAGGGAGCTTAATTTTGTTCAATTCATATTTATTGAATAGTTCTTCAGCGGTGAGGTTGAGTTGTGCTTCCTCATTTTTCCCAGCGGCAGCTGCCGGGCCACCTGATTTTTTAGCGGTTGTGCTGTCAGTTGAGGAGGTGGTATCACTGCAGGACACATTACTGCTAATAATCGTTGCGCTGAAAACAATTACAACAAAACTCCGAAGCAGGTTCTCCAGGTTAATTTTGAGCATCATTATTATTTTTTAAAGACATGAAAATTACGGGAAAATCATTTTTAAAAAGTTATTGTTTTATTTCCTGGCATAATTCAATCAGCACACCCTGGGTACTTTTTGGATGCAAAAAACAAATCAGTTTATTATCCGCACCTTTTTTAGGGGTATCGCTGAGTAAAACAAAACCTTCATTTTTCAAACGGTCCATTTCGGCAAGGATATCTTCCACAGCAAATGCGATATGGTGAATACCTTCCCCTTTTTTTTCTATAAAACGATCAATAGTACTTCCGGGTTCGGTACTTTCCAATAACTCAATTTTACTATCACCCGTTTTGAAAAAAGCAGTGATTGCGTTTTCCGTTTTTACTGTTTCTGTCTTATAGCAAGGACTGTTCAGTAGTTTTTCAAACAACGGTACTGCAATGGAAAGGTCTTTAACGGCAATGCCAATATGCTCTATTTTTTGCATGATATATTTTAAAAGCGGCTTCTTGCCTCATTTGGAACCATCGCAATGAACGGGGTGGCACTTATATTCATCGTGGGCAGGCCAACCGGGTCGCAAAAGCCTGGATTGTTAAAAAACTCTCTTTTTGGGTTTAGTAAAATTAGGTTATAGCTGCAAAATCAGCCTGAAAAATAGAACCTTTTGGAGTAGTTTTGTGTTTAAATATAAGGAAATAGCAATTACCCTTATTATGCTGAATCTTCCCATTTATCTGGATCATAATGCTACTACGCCCTGCGATCCCAGGGTGGTAGAAACGATGATTCCCTATTTTACCCAGGTATTTGGCAATGCTGCCAGCCGCAATCATTCTTTTGGATGGGCTGCCGAAGAGGCGGTGGACATAGCTCGTGAACAGGTGGCTCAATTAATCGGGGCAGACCCCAAAGAGATAATTTTTACTTCCGGCGCTACCGAAGCAGACAACCTGGCATTGAAAGGGGCATTTGAAATGTATGCAGGTAAAGGCAATCATATTATCACCTGCAATATTGAACACAAGGCGGTGCTCGATTCCTGCCACGAGATAGAAAAAAAAGGTGGGGAAGTTACTTACCTGAAGGTAAAAAATAACGGGTTGATCGACCTGGCGGAATTGGAAGCCGCTATTAAACCCACTACTATCCTCATCGCGGTTATGTACGCCAATAATGAAATTGGTACGGTAATGCCAATGAAGGAAATAGCTGCGATAGCAAAGAAAAAAGGCGTGCTGGTTTTTAGTGATGCGACGCAGGCTGTTGGGAAAATTCCTATCGATGTCAATAAAATTGGAATCGATATCATGGCTTTCACGGCTCATAAAATGTACGGCCCTAAAGGTGTGGGAGCATTATATATCCGCCGGAAAAATCCACGGGCGAAAGTAACAGCACAGATACATGGCGGTGGTCACGAAAGAGGAATGCGTAGCGGCACGTTGAATGTTCCGGGCATTGTCGGTTTCGGTAAAGCCTGTGAAATATGCCGCATTGAAATGGCAGAAGAAGCAGCCAGAGTAAGCAAATTGAGGGACAAGCTGCAGAATGCTTTATTGCAAA
>JAOQAL010000635.1 GCA_025963615.1 Chitinophagaceae bacterium
GAAAGAAGGGAGAAAAAAGATAAACAGAAGCAGCGCCAGAAGCACCATAATGCCGATCCGGTCCTTCCGGCTGAAATTCAGATAATCTCTCACGAAGTTGTTCAGGCTCAATGCAATTTTTGATCAATTTAACTCCTGAAAATCAAGCGGCGTATCCCTTTTTTTTGCTAGTTATGGCTTAATATTTGGTGGTAAACTTTTGTTTTTCGTAAATGATTATTCCTTACCTTTGCCATCCTTTAATTTGGCCAAATACATTTTGACGTCACAAATCTTAACTAAATAGTTGATTTTCAGTGGTTTTTGTTCATTTAGGAACAATTACCCGGATATGATTTTTCGTCATTGAACATTTAAAACAGGTTTATCGCATATGTCTTCAACAAAAATTAATCACAGGGTTGATTTCGGCAAGATCAAACACCTGGCTGATGCTCCTGACCTTTTGGATATCCAGATTCAGTCTTTCAAAGAGTTTTTTCAATTAGAAACAACTCCCGATAAGCGGAATATAGAAGGGTTATTCAGGGTTTTTAAAGACAATTTTCCTATTACAGATACCCGGAATATTTTCGTTCTGGAGTTTCTTGATTATTTTATCGATCCGCCCCGCTACACGATTGACGAGTGTATGGAACGCGGACTTACCTATGCTGTTCCTCTTAAAGCAAAGCTTCGCTTAAGTTGTAATGATGAAGAGCATGTAGACTTCCAGACAATTGTTCAAGACGTTTTTCTTGGAAATATCCCTTACATGACACCGCGGGGTACTTTTGTAATCAATGGAGCTGAACGGGTAGTCGTATCCCAATTGCATCGTTCGCCTGGTGTATTCTTTGGTCAGTCCATTCACCCCAATGGTACAAAGATTTATTCCGCAAGGGTAATTCCTTTCAAAGGAGCCTGGATGGAATTTGCGACAGACATCAATAACGTGATGTATGCGTACATCGACCGTAAGAAAAAATTCCCGGTAACGACATTGCTCCGCTCTATCGGTTATGAAACTGATAAGGATATCCTTGAGCTATTCGGCATGGCGGATGAAGTAGCGTCTGATAAAAAACATTTACAGAAATATGTTGGCCGCCGCCTGGCAGCGCGTGTCTTAAGAAGCTGGGTTGAAGATTTCGTGGATGAAGATACCGGTGAGGTAGTATCCATTGAGCGTAATGAAATCGTTTTGGAACGGGATTCCGTTTTGGATGAAGAAGCGATCGATATGATCGTGGATATGGACGTGAAGAGTGTATTCATCCAGAAAGAAGATGTGGGTGGTGATTATGCGATTATCTATAATACTTTAAACAAGGATACCTCAAACAGTGAATTGGAAGCGGTTCAGCATATCTATCGCCAGTTGCGCGGTGCTGATGCCCCGGATAATGAAACAGCCAGAGGTATTATTGATAAGCTGTTCTTCAGCGACAAGCGTTACGATCTTGGTGAAGTGGGCCGTTATAAAATTAACCGCAAACTGAACCTGGAGGCACCGCTGGAACAAAAAACATTAACCAGGCTGGATATCATTGAAATCATCAAATATCTTGTTCGCCTTACCAATGGCAAAGCTGAAATTGATGATATTGATCACCTGAGCAATCGTCGTGTTCGTACCGTGGGTGAACAATTATATGCGCAGTTTGGTGTAGGTCTTGCTCGTATGGCAAGAACGATCCGTGAAAGAATGAATGTGAGGGACAACGAGGTGTTTACGCCGGTTGACCTGATCAATGCAAGAACACTTTCTTCTGTGATTAACTCCTTTTTTGGGACCTCCCAGTTATCGCAATTCCTGGATCAGACCAATCCCTTGTCAGAGATTACTCACAAACGTCGTATCTCCGCACTCGGGCCAGGTGGCTTGAGTCGTGAAAGGGCCGGTTTTGAGGTTCGTGACGTACACTATTCTCACTATGGCCGTTTGTGTACGATTGAAACTCCCGAAGGTCCCAACATTGGTTTGATTTCTACACTTTGCGTGCATGCCAAGATCAACGAAATGGGCTTTATTGAAACGCCTTATCGTAGAGTGGAAGCTGGACGGGTAAACATGAAAGAGCTTGAATTCCTGAGTGCGGAAGAAGAAGATACCGCAAAAATCGCGCAGGCCAATTCAGCGTTGGATGAAAAAGGAAACTTTATAGAAGAAAGAATAGTAAGCCGTGAAACGGGTGACTTCCCGATCCTGGATAAAAAAGATGTGGAATTCATGGACGTGGCTCCTAACCAGATTGTGGGATTAAGTGCTTCATTGATTCCGTTCCTCGAGCATGATGATGATAACCGTGCATTGATGGGTTCAAACATGCAACGCCAGGCTGTTCCGTTGGTACGTCCTGATGTACCGGTAGTGGGTACAGGTTTGGAAGGTAAAGCGGCAAGAGATGCAAGAATCCAGATTCATGCGGACGGCAATGGTATCGTTGAGTTTGTTGATGCCAATGAAATTCATGTTCGTTATACCAGGAATGAAACGCAGAAACTGGTAAGCTTCGAAGATGACCTTAAGATTTACAAGCTGACGAAATTCATAAAGACAAACCAGGAAACTTCAATCAATCTAAGACCTGCTGTGAAGAAAGGTCAGCATGTAAAAGATGGAGACTTCCTTACAGAGGGTTATGCTACACAAAATGGTGAACTGGCGTTGGGTAAAAACCTGAAGGTGGCATTCATGCCCTGGAAAGGTTACAATTTTGAAGATGCCATTGTAATCAGTGAAAGAGTGGTAAAAGAAGATATGTTTACTTCGATTCATATTTCAGAATATGAACTGGAAGTTCGTGATACGAAACTGGGTGAAGAAGAACTGACTCCGGATATTCCGAATGTATCTGAAGAAGCGACAAAGGATCTTGATGAAAACGGTATTATCCGCATCGGCGCGCAGATAAAAGAAGGGGATATATTGATTGGTAAGATCACTCCGAAAGGGGAAAGTGATCCTACACCGGAAGAAAAACTGTTGCGCGCCATCTTTGGTGATAAAGCGGGCGATGCAAAAGACGCTTCATTAAAAGCTCCGAATGGCGTAGAAGGTATCGTCATCGATAAGAAACTTTTCCAAAGGGCCAAGAAAGATAAGAATGCTAAAGTGAGGGAAAAGGCCGCTATCGAAAAGCTGGAAAAGATTCATGAGAAGAATGAAACGGACCTCATGGAAGTATTGCTGGAAAAGTTGAATACGTTATTGAAGGAACATGCTTCAACAGGAGTAAGCAACAATTTTGGTGAAATACAAATTGGCAAGGGTGCAAAATTTACTGCGAAAAACCTGGCTGGCCTGGATTATCAGAATATCAATCCCTTGGGCTGGACGGGTGATAAAAAAGTAGATGACCAGATCAATACGCTGCTGCACAATTTTAATATCAAGTTTAACGAAGAACTCGGACGTTATAAAAGAGATAAGTTCAACATCTCAATTGGTGATGAATTACCGGCCGGTGTATTGAAATTGGCGAAGGTTTATATCGCTGTTAAGCGAAAGCTGAAAGTGGGTGATAAAATGGCTGGCCGTCACGGTAATAAAGGTATTGTAGCAAAAATTGTACGGGCAGAGGATATGCCGTTCCTGGAAGACGGAACGCCGGTTGACATCGTACTCAATCCATTAGGTGTACCAAGCCGTATGAACCTCGGACAGATATACGAAACAGTGCTGGGTTGGGCCGGTGAAAAATTGGGTATCAGGTTCTCTACACCGATTTTTGATGGTGCGTCAACGGAAGAAATTGCCGGCTATATTGAACAGGCTGGTCTTCCTAAATTCGGTCACACCTACCTGTATGATGGAGAAACCGGGGAACGCTTCCACCAGAAAGCTACCGTTGGAATTATCTATGTCATTAAACTCCATCACATGGTTGATGACAAGATGCACGCCCGTTCAATCGGACCATACAGTTTGATTACTCAACAACCGCTGGGTGGTAAAGCACAGTTCGGTGGTCAGCGTTTTGGTGAAATGGAAGTTTGGGCGTTGGAAGCATATGGCGCGTCAAATATTCTGCAGGAATTACTGACACTTAAATCAGATGATATTATCGGTAGGGCGAAAACATATGAAGCGATTGTGAAGGGTGATAATATTCCAAGACCTGGTATTCCTGAATCATTCAATGTATTGGTACACGAATTAAGAGGACTTGGCTTAGATCTGAAATTCGAATAGTGAATGGTCTCCCGGTAATGACCGGGAGGTGAATAGTGAACCGGCCCCTGAAAGCAGGAACGCCACTCACCATTCACCATTCATGTTGATGTTGCGGGGTCCAAAATTTGAATTCTAAAATCTAAAATCGTCAATACGATTATGGCTATCAAAAAAGAAAATCGTCCAAGAGCAGCATTTTCAAAAATCACCATTGGCCTGGCGTCTCCGGATAATATCCTGGAAAGAAGTTATGGCGAGGTGTTAAAACCGGAAACGATTAACTACCGTACTTACAAACCTGAACGTGATGGTTTGTTTTGCGAAAGAATTTTCGGCCCGGTAAAGGATTATGAATGCGCCTGCGGAAAATATAAACGTATCCGTTACAAAGGCATTGTTTGTGACCGTTGTGGCGTTGAAGTAACTGAGAAAAAAGTTCGTCGTGAAAGAATGGGCCACATCAAATTGGTGGTTCCTGTGGTGCATATCTGGTATTTCAAATCATTGCCGAATAAAATCGGTTATTTATTAGGAGTAAGTTCTAAGAAATTAGAGACCATTGTTTACTACGAACGTTTTGTGGTCATACAAGCGGGTATCCGGGTGGATAAAGGACAGAACTATGGAGATCTTCTTACGGAAGAAGAATACCTCGATATCCTTGATACCTTACCAAAGGATAACCAGTATCTTCCTGATGAAGATCCCAATAAATTCATCGCCAAAATGGGCGCTGAAGCGGTGCATGATATGCTCCAGCGGATTGACCTGGACCAGTTATCTTTCGATCTTCGGAATACGGCCGCTACAGAAACATCACAACAACGTAAAGCGGATGCATTAAAACGCCTGAGTGTTGTAGAATCTTTCCGCGATGCCAATACGAGAATTACCAATCGCCCCGAATGGATGGTAATGCAATATGTTCCGGTTATTCCACCGGAACTACGTCCGCTTGTGCCGCTGGATGGTGGCCGTTTTGCTTCCTCGGATCTGAATGATCTTTACCGTCGTGTGATTATCCGTAATAACCGGTTGAAAAGATTGTTGGAGATCAAAGCTCCTGAAGTAATCCTGCGTAACGAAAAACGGATGTTGCAGGAAGCGGTGGACTCCTTATTTGATAACAGCCGTAAATCAAATGCAGTAAAAGCTGAAGGTGGCCGTGCACTGAAATCATTAAGCGATGTATTGAAGGGTAAACAGGGCCGTTTTCGTCAGAACCTGTTAGGTAAACGTGTTGACTATTCAGGTCGTTCTGTAATTGTGGTAGGTCCTGAATTGAAATTGCATGAGTGTGGGTTGCCGAAAGATATGGCCGCGGAACTGTTCAAGCCATTTATTATCCGCAAATTGATCGAAAGAGGCATCGTGAAAACGGTTAAGTCTGCAAGAAAACTCGTTGATAAAAAAGAAGCAATCATCTGGGATATTCTTGAAAATATATTGAAGGGACACCCGATCATGTTGAATCGTGCCCCGACATTGCACCGTTTATCTATCCAGGCCTTCCAGCCAAAACTGATAGAAGGTAAAGCGATTCAGTTACACCCATTGGTAACCACGGCATTCAACGCTGACTTTGATGGTGACCAGATGGCGGTTCACGTTCCGTTAAGCAATGCCGCCGTTTTGGAAGCCCAATTGTTGATGCTGGCTTCTCATAATATCCTGAATCCGCAAAGTGGTCAGCCGATTACCCTTCCTTCTCAGGACATGGTATTGGGCCTGTATTATACTTCAAAAGGTAAAAGAAATACTGCTACTGAAAAAGTAATAGGTGAGGGCATGGTTTTCTATAGCTCCGAAGAAGTGATTATCGCTTACAATGAAGCTAAAGTGGATCTCCACGCTTTTATAAAAGTTAAAGCAAACATCCGCAATGCCGATGGCTTGCTGGAACATAAATTGATTGAAACAACGGTTGGCCGTGTTATTTTCAATCAGCATGTACCTGCTGAAGTGGGTTTTGTCAATGCCTTGCTCACGAAGAAAAACCTTCGTGAAATTATTGGTGACATTATCGATATTACCAACATACCAAAGACCGTAAAGTTCCTGGATGATATTAAACAACTTGGATTCCGGATGGCATTCCAGGGTGGTTTATCATTCAGTATTAATGACCTTATAATTCCTGACACGAAAGAAGAGTTGCTTAATAGTGCAAAGGGTGAAGTAGATGAAGTGTGGGAAAATTATAACATGGGTCTTATCACCAACAACGAACGTTACAACCAGATAGTGGATATCTGGAGCCGTGTGGATACCCGGATTACTGAAACACTGATCCGTGAATTAGCGGCTGATAAACAGGGCTTCAATTCTGTTTATATGATGCTTGATTCCGGCGCCCGCGGTTCTAAGCAACAGATCAAACAGCTGGCAGGTATCAGAGGATTGATTGAGAAACCAAGAAAATCAGGCTCTACTGGAAGTGAGATCATTGAAAATCCGATTCTTTCCAACTTTAAAGGGGGATTGAATGTACTGGATTACTTCATTTCTACGCACGGTGCGCGTAAAGGTCTTGCCGATACGGCCTTGAAAACAGCTGATGCGGGGTATCTTACCCGACGCCTGGTTGACGTTTCACAGGATGTGGTGATTACAGAGGAAGATTGTGGCACGTTGCGCGGCATCGCTACATCTGCATTAAAAGATAATGAAGATATCATAGAGCCCTTGTCTGACAGGATCGCCGGCCGTACATCATTACATGATGTATTTAATCCGCAAAATGATGAATTGCTGGTGGCCGCCGGTGAAGCGATACCAAATCTGCTGGCTCAGAAGATTGAAGACGCCGGAGTCGAAACAGTTGAAATACGCTCTGTATTAACCTGCGAAAGCAAAAGGGGAGTTTGCGTAAAATGTTATGGCAAAAACCTGGCATCAGGAGCACTGGCCCAGGATGGGGATGCCGTCGGTATCATCGCAGCTCAGTCAATCGGTGAGCCAGGTACCCAGTTAACACTTCGTACTTTCCACGTGGGTGGTGTCGCAGGTTCTGCGACCGTCGATTCTACCTTGTTAGCCAAATTTGATGGAACGATTCAGTTTGATGGTTTACGTACCGTAACGGTGGAAAATAACGAGGGTAGCAAAGTACAGGCTGTAATTGGCCGTACCGGTGAGGTGCGTATCATTGATACAAAGAATGACCGCATGCTTATCACCAATAATATTCCTTATGGCGCTACGCTGAATGTGAAGGACGGACAGAAAGTAAACAAGGGAGACATTGTCTGCACATGGGATCCTTATAATAACGTGATCATGGCCGAGATCAACGGTGCTGTGAAATTTGAAAACGTTATTGAAGGCGTAACCTATCGTGAAGAAGCAGACGAACAAACAGGTCACCGCGAAAAAGTGGTAATTGAGACAAGAGATAAAACTAAAATTCCTTCGATCATTGTTGAAGGAAAAGAAAATAGGTCTTATAACCTGCCAACCGGAAGTCATATCATCCTTGAAGAAGGGGAAGAAGTAAAGGCCGGAAAGGTAATTGTTAAGATACCCCGTATACTGGGTAAGCTCAGGGATATTACCGGCGGTCTGCCCCGTGTGACTGAATTGTTTGAAGCAAGAAACCCCGGCAATCCTGCTGTTGTTTCTGAAATCGATGGTGTGGTAAGTATGGGAGCTATCAAACGCGGTAACAGGGAGATTGTTATTGAAGCGAAAGATGGGGTACAGAAAAAATACCTCGTTCCGTTAACAAGACAAATCCTTGCACAGGACGGTGACTTCGTGAAAGCAGGATCTTCTCTCAGCGATGGTCAAACGTCACCACAGGATATTTTATCCATCCAGGGACCGTTTGCAGTGCAGCAATATGTTGTGAACGAAATACAGGAAGTTTATCGCTTACAGGGTGTAAAGATCAATGACAAACACATTGAAGTAATCGTTCGCCAGATGATGCGTAAAGTAAGCATTGTTGATCCGGGGGACACTAAATTCCTTGAAGAAGATCTGGTAGACAAATTCGAGTTTGTTGAAGAGAACGATTATATCTACGATAAAAAGGTCGTTACTGAACCAGGCGACTCAACCAAATTACGGGCTGGCCAGATCATGAGTCTGCGTGAATTAAGAGAAGAAAACTCCGTTCTTCGCAGAAATGATAAGAAACTCGCTGAGTACCGTGATGCACAACCAGCCACATCAGCGCCGACCTTGCTGGGGATTACCAAAGCATCGTTAGGGGTGCCAAGCTGGATTTCAGCGGCTTCCTTCCAGGAAACCACCAAAGTACTTTCATCAGCGGCTATACAAGGCAAAACGGATGAAATGCTTGGCTTGAAGGAAAACGTTATTACAGGACATCCGATACCTGCAGGTACAGGTTTACGTAAGTTTGAAAATATGATAGTAGGCAGCAAGGAAGAATATGAATTGTTGCAAACTACAAAAGAGGCAATGGCATTTGATGAAGAAGAATAATTCATTTTGGATGCCGGATAGCTTATAATATAATTAAGGAGTGAGATTCGTCTTGCTCCTTTTTTTTGTTCGAATAAGGGTAATATACAGGTCCCGGTGAGGTGTACTGAGGTAGGTCTGTTAAGCCTTTCTTAAAGTGAACTGATTTCCTGTATTAGCCCGCCTGTACATCTTTATTTTGTAAAAAACCATTTGAAATGAAAAATGTGTTGCTGATCCTGAATATTGTGCTGCTGGCTGCTGTAGCTTTTTTATATTATCAATATTACACCCATACACCCTCCTCTATAGATAAAATGGTCAGGAGAGAGGCTTCTCCTGCTGCCACGAATGCTGCCTGCCGGATTGCCTATTTTGAAATGGATTCTGTAGATAATAATTGTGAAATGGTTCGTGATGTTAAAAGTGAATTGAGCAGGAAAGAAGAAGCAAGTATGACAGAATTGTCCAAAGCAGATCAACAGATCCGGGAAAAGATGTCTGAATACCAGAACCAGGCTACCACGATGACACAGGCCCAGGGAGAGATGGCCCAGCAGGATCTTATGCAAAGACAACAAAAACTTCAAAGCCGCAAACAGGAGCTTGACCAGGAATACCAGGGACTTTACATGCGGCTCAATACGGACATGAAGAAAAAGATTGAGGCCTTTCTGAATGACTACAACAAGGATAATGCATATTCTTACATATTTGCGTATGAAAGCGGCTTGTTCTTTTACAAGGACAGCGCCTATAATATCACCCGGGATGTGGTGAGTGGGTTAAATGCATGGTATAAAAAGCAAAACAAAAAATAGTATACCTGTCTGAGATAGCCGACGTCCTTTCACTTAGCGAAAGGACGTTTTGCTTTGTACGGGCAAAAAGATGAACCGAATTACTTATCTTGAAACCTTAAATCAGGAAAATGGCTGAAGAACAAACCGCTTTTAAACGATCATTAGGTTTACTGGATGCAACCATGGTTGTTGCCGGATCTATGATTGGCTCGGGTATATTTATTGTCAGTTCTGATATTACACGAAATGTAGGCAGCGCAGGCTGGCTGATAGCCGTGTGGCTTATTACCGGGTTCATGACTATTTCAGCGGCGGTCAGCTATGGTGAGTTGAGCGGCATGTACCCCAAGGCTGGCGGGCAGTATGTTTACCTGAAAGAGGCTTTCAACCCGTTGGCCGGTTTCCTTTATGGCTGGAGTTTTTTCGCTGTAATACAAACAGCGACTATTGCGGCAGTAGGCGTTGCTTTTAGCAGGTATACAGCCTATCTTATTCCAGGAGTCGGCGAAAAGAATATTCTGTTTGATCTTGGGTTTGTACAAATTTCTGCTGCGAAAATCCTGGCTATTGCATTGATCTGTTTTCTTACTTACACGAATTCAAGAGGTGTGCAGGGCGGAAAAATAATTCAAACAACGTTCACAACGGTAAAACTTATTTCTCTGTTTGGATTAATAACACTCGGATTTTTATTGGTAAAACAAAGCTTCTGGCATGAAAACTGGCAGACGGGATTTCATGCCACGCAGTTGGAAAAGGATACCGCAGGGAATTTTATTAAAGAAGGTAATTGGCATTCTATCAGCGGTACCGCATTGATGGGGGCTATTGCTGCCGCCATGGTGGGTTCTATATTCAGCAGTGATTCCTGGAACAATGTAACTTTTATCGCGGGGGAAATCAAAGATCCCAAAAGGAACATTGGTCTGAGTCTTTTCATGGGAACGCTGATTGTAACCATCATTTATATTTCAGCCAATCTGATGTATCTCTACGTACTGCCATTAAAGGATATTGCATTTCCTGAAGGGGATCGGGTAGCGGTGGCAGCCTCCAATGCCATTTTTGGTCCCGCGGGTTCAATTGTGATCGCCGTCATGATTATGATTTCAACATTTGGATGTAATAACGGATTGATATTGGCGGGAGCCCGGGTGTACTATACTATGGCGAAGGACGGTTTGTTTTTTAAACCAGCGGGCACCTTAAATAAAAATGCGGTGCCCCAATGGGCCTTATGGGCCCAGGCCGTTGTCGCTTCGCTGTTATGCCTCAGCGGCGGATACAATGATTTGCTGGACATGATTGCATTTGTCGTCGTATTATTTTATGCGTTAACCATTATCGGCATTTTTGTATTGAGAAAAAAACGTCCTGATATCGAAAGACCTTATAAGGCATTCGCTTATCCCGTTCTTCCGGCTATCTATATAGTACTTGCCATTACGTTTTGTATATTTCTTATTATCATGAAGCCTAAATTCGCGGGCATCGGTTTAGGGATCGTGTTAGCAGGGATCCCGTTGTATTTCCTGGCAAGAAGTGGCAGAAAATAAACTTATCGTGAATTATCTTTGCGGAAAAACTTAAGATGTGCTGACGAGTAAAACCTGTTACGAAATATTTGAAAGGAGTATCATGAAGTATCATGTTACAGATGAGGTTGACCAGCCGCTGCATATTCCTTTTGAAGAAGCTACAATAGAAAATCTTCTGTTTAAAAAAAACTGGATTGACACGGTACAATGGCACCTGGAAGATATTATCCGTGATCCAGCGATAGATCCTGTTATGGCATTGAAGGTAAAAAGACGTATAGATAAAAGCAACCAGGACAGAACAGATCTTGTAGAAGTAATTGATAATATTATTTTCAGGGAAGTGGAATCTGTTACAACGCTTCAGGATGCAGGCATCAATACGGAAACACCGGGCTGGGCCATTGATCGCTTGTCGATTCTGGCCCTAAAGATTTACCATATGGACAAAGAGGCGAACCGGAAGGATGCTGATGAATCCCATATTAAAAGCTGCCGGCAAAAACTGAAAGTGCTTATGGAACAGAAAGTGGATATGCTTACTTCAATTGATCAGCTGCTGGAGGACCTTGCTGCAGGCCGAAAGAAAATGAAACTATACAAACAAATGAAGATGTACAATGATCCGGCTTTAAACCCTGTCTTGTATAAAAAATAATTGGTTTGCTACTTCCCAAACATATCCTCGTCATTCGTCTTTCAGCGCCCGGCGATGTGGCGATGACAGTTCCTGTTTTACATTCATTTCAAAAAAAATATCCTGGGGTCCGTCTCACCATTTTGATCAATAAACGACTGGCGCCGCTTTTTAAAGGATTAGACGCGCAACTTATTTTTGCCGAAACAAAAACAGAACATAAAGGATTTGCCGGCTTGTTCAAATTATTTACACAATTAAACGCGACCAACACAAATAATCCTTTCGACGCGGTAGCCGACCTGCACAATGTCCTGCGTTCACAAATCATCCGGGGTTTGTATAAAATAAAAGGAATCAAAACCGCCGCCATTGATAAAGGCCGTGTTGAAAAAAAAGCATTAACCCGGAAAGAAAATAAAATACTGA
>JAOQAL010000647.1 GCA_025963615.1 Chitinophagaceae bacterium
TTTCTCCTGAAAAAGCACGTTGGTAATGTTGGTAAAAACGATTCAATGATTTTCCATTGACATCACTTGCGGGACTATCACTTGATTTTGCAACTATCTGGTCCGGCATAGCCTTCACCATTTTGTCAAATGCCTCGTTAGCCGTAATTAAATTGAGGTCCCGGTCTACACTCCACATCAGGTCGTGGGTATTATTGATTAGCGCTTTGAGGTTATCACGGTCAAACTCCCGTTGTTGTTCAATAACCTTCTTCTCTGTGACGTCCCTTCCGTTAATACATACGCCGGTTACCTGACCGGTTTCCAGGACAGGGGTTATGGAAAAATCAATCCAGGATATTTTGCCATTTCCCATATCGTAGGAGCGCTCATAACTTATGCTTTCTCCATGCAATGCCCTGGCTATAATTTCTTTGAAAAAATCCTGTCGCGACGCTTCAATGGAGTCATAAATGGATCTGCCAATCTCAATTTCTTTTGCTTTGCTGAACATAGTATAACATTCGGCTTTCTTATTATAAGCCTGTACAACAGCCTTCCTGTTTATTAACAGAAATCCTTCTGAAGTATTTTCAAAGATGACTTTGAGATTGGCTTCTGATTGTATAATTTTATGTTCTGCATCTTTACGTTCGGTAGTATCCTTTAAAAGAATTGACAAGCCATTCGGTGAAGGGTAAAGATCAATTTCGAGCCGGGCATGTACCGTTGAATAATATTCCTCTATGTGAATGTTCTGCTGCTCCTTCATAGCTTTCAGGCAAGCATGATAAAAAGGTTGGCCAATCATATCGGGAAATTCTGTCCAGCAGTATTTCCCGATTAGTTCTTCTGGTTTACGTTTTAAAATCTCACCGGCCCGTTTATTCGCATAGGTATAATACCAGTCTTTATCAAATGCCACCAAGCCATCAGACACTCTTTCGGTGATATTGCGGTAGTTTTCTTCACTGCGCTTTAACTTTTCTGCCGCTTCAAGTTTTTCCCTTTCACTTCGACGTAGTTGTACAGCGGCATTTATGGCGGCTGGCAGTCTGGCCATCCTGTCTTTTAGAATATAGTCGTCTGCTCCGGCTTTAATAATTCCCGCAGCAAATTCTTCCGATGCCGTTCCCGTTACCATAATGAATGGAATTCCCGGAAACCGGCGGCGGGCAATGGCCAGCGCGTCGGTTGAATTAAAATAGGGTAATTGGTGGTCAGATAGAATGATATCTGGTTGAAGCTGATCAAGCGCCGCAAGGTAGCTGTCTTTGTTGTTGGCCAGACCGAATTGGCAACAGAGGTTTTCTTTTAAAAGCAAATGCTGTATTATCTCCGCATCATTGGCATTATCTTCAAGAATTAATATTTTTAGTGGTTCTTTCATGCCCTGATTGTTAGACCTGTATTGGTTTTTGTAAATACGCCCAGGATTTATTTCTGGAACCTTATGTTATCCCTCCGGCCGGTATCTTAATCCGGCTTCTCCCATAAATGATTGGTTGCACAACAGCCCGCAAATTTTTTCAAAGTCATAGTATTTGTCAAAAAAGAAATCAACGTTCAGGTATTTGCATCGTTCCCGGATATAATCGTCGATATGATTGTATAGAATAATGACGCGCGTTTCCTTACGGATATTTTTTATCTCTTCTAACAATTTCACTGATTCATCCCCCGGCAGATCCATATCCAGTAAAACTGCATCATAGACATTTTCTTTAAATATTCCCCGGGCTTGTTCAAGCGAAAAAGCTTTATGAATGGCAGTAATGCTTTCAGCCTCGGAAATTATTTCCTCCAGTCTCTCAATGATCTCGATGGATCGGTCAACAATTAATACCAGCATGGCTGTATTTTGGTCTTACAAATAACCCGTAATATCTGGTTATAGAAAATAGTAAGACTATGCTTGCGCTGTAGAAGTATGGGCACTATTCCCCGTAGTAGCTATACTATAAGGTTATAAGGGTAACCCATCAGGTGAGCATTTTAGGGCCCGGATATCAAATATTTCACGCAAAGGTCGCAAAGAAGCAGAGAACGCAAAGAGGAACGGTTAAGAATCGATCTTTACTTTCTAAGGAATGTTTCACGCAAAGGTCGCAAAGATATTTCACGCAAAGGACGCAAAGAAGCAAAGAACGCAAAAGAGAGGAGCATAATGATAAAATCAAAGCATAGCTCATTACTTTCTAATTCCTTATTCCTGATTTCTTATTTCTCATTATTATTTGACAGGTTTTGAACCACGGTGGCACGGAGGCACGGAGAGACACAGAGGTCCATAGTTTATTTTTGTTCTTGCTGTTGTTTATGTGAGAATGATGATAAAATCAAAGCCTAGCTCATTACTTTCTAATTCCTTATTCCTAATTTCTTATTTCTCATTATTATTTGACGGCAATTGTTGTGAAAATTATTGAGTGAACTAAGACCTCTGGTTGTCAACAGGGCTTGCCCGGATAACAACAAAAAAAACAGGCAGAAGAATCTGCCCGTCAACTTTAACTGCTTATGAGAAATTTTTATTATAATAATCAAATGTCGCTTTTGTATATTACCTTAAAATGAATGGCAGGTTATATAAACAACAAACTGTAAAATCTTCTATGCTCTTTTCAACTCCATGGTCGAATCAGATACAAAGTAACAATCTTCGGGCGTCTTGAAAAATAGTATGAACTCCCATTAAATTGTAGAATTAAGTTTACAGGATAGAGGCAAGTCGTGGGAGAGTTTATCAACCCCTTGTCAAATTACAGGTCAATAGCGGCTGCCTTTCTTCAATAACATCCCATATGGTCTCTAAATACTTATAGAACGGGCCCGGCAATTGTCCCGGGAAGGATTATTATAACTAGTGAAGGATTATTAATAATTTAGTTCAACTATCCGCCTTCTTTTTCAGGGAAGGATCAATTCTAATAGCTACAATTGTACAACTATAAAAAATAAAGCAACATGAAAAATGCAATCAACTGGTTTGAAATCCCGGTAAAAAACTTCGACAAGGCAAAAAAATTTTATGAAACCATTCTTGGCGCTGACCTGCAGGTCATGGAAGCCATGGGAATGAAATCCGCTTTTTTCCCGGCAGCATTGGAAGCTGGCGGTATCGGTGGGTGTATTATACAAGGCGAAGGATATGAGCCGTCACCGAAGGGTTCTTTAGTTTATCTGAACGGGGGCGATGATTTAGCTGTTCCACTTTCCAGAGTGGATGCTGCCGGTGGAAAAATACTTTTGCCTAAGACTGCAATAGGCCAAAACGGTTTCATGGCACATTTCATCGATACCGAAGGAAACAAAATAGGATTTCACTCCATGAAATAAAAAATACACCAATCCGA
>JAOQAL010000650.1 GCA_025963615.1 Chitinophagaceae bacterium
TCAGTATTAAAAATAAAAATTATAGGATGCTATGCTTTGTTTGCAACGAAGCATAGACTTTAAAAAAGCCGTCAAACCATATGTTTTATTAAAAAAGAAATGAGTGAGGGTAGCAATAAAATCAGCAATCAGGCTACAGTACATTTTACAACATTTTCCATCTCAAAATGTGTGGATATTAATTAAACTATCTATCCGAAGCGATCTTAATTTTTATGATCATTCATTACTATGTACTCTTAAAAAGCTTCCTTATCTTTAAAATGCAACTAAAATCAGAACTGACTGCGACTACTGTTTGCTATACTACTTTTGCCATTTATTGCTGTAAGCCAGACTATCGGTTCTTATCAATCTCCTGCTGGCAAATCAAATCAACAAAACGAAAAGAAAGCAACATTCCTAAACCATAACAAGATGGCCGTTATCAACGTAGGGTCAGGTGAAGTGGACGTCCTTACAATGACCAATGCTCCGCAACCTTATTCCATTGGGATGGTAACCCTTGGTGATGGGTATTTATATCTCAGTGCTTTTGATAAAATCAATCAACTGGATCCGGCAACAATGATTGTAAAGAAAGCGCCTTATTTTGATTTTAATAAACCGGATAGCATCAACTTCACCGGCCTTTCCAATTATGCAGAACATTGCAATGCTCCTGTGTGCCATGCCAGTTTATCCATTGAAAACTTATCGGCCTTGTCTTATTGCTCTGGAGCTGGTGTGTCTTTAAAAGCAAATGGAACCGGGATACGGGCGCAGCTGTATATGAATGGATATTACCTGATGGCGATACTGTGAAAGGAAATACGCTGAACGCAACAGCAAGAGAAATGTATCTGGCAAAATATTATGGAGTTACTGATTTTTGCGGTGCTATTGAGAGCTTTTTAACTAATATTTATTATGGATAAAATGAAAATTACAATTGCTTTACTATTTCTACCCGTGCTACTCTTCTCACAGAAAAGAGATGTATGCAGTTTATTGAAAAAAAATTACATGGACGAGATTCATGGAAAATATCGGAAACTTTATATAGCAGATAGCGTCTATTTGTTAGAGATAGGGTCAGAAAAAATATTTATTTCAAACTTTCAGGACTTTGTTCCAAAAAAATTATTAAAAAAAGCATTTTCAGAAAGCAAAATAACTCGGAGTTTGCAAAAGATTAGTTGTTTTGATGATAGTTTGCTTGGTAACAAAAAAGATCTTCTCAAGTACATCAGAAAACAAGGCATTTATCTGGGTCAGAAAGATTCTTCTTTCATTAAATATGTAGACGATAGATAGACAGGCAGAAATAGTAAAAATTCAGGATTTAGATGAAAGAAATAAACTTTTAACCGAACTGACACAAACAAAGGAATTTAAAAAATATTCTGAGTGGATGGATTTTAATACTCCCAGAATTATCATTTTTTCCAGGCCAATATTGATTAAAAATTTCCTTTTCTTAATAGTTGAAACAATAAAGAATTACTCAGATGACAATTTTGGTATCATATACCTTTACGAGAAGCATGGCAATGATTGGACACTGAATGTAAAGAAGAATTTTCCATTATAATTGATGTATTGAACTCCATTGTTCTGGAAACGTAGCTACTGCAATTCCGATTGCAATGAATTGTGCGGACATTTTTGATAGTCAGGCATTGGATAGTTTAGTTAAAACTTTAGATGTTTATCTTGACACCACAACAGTCAAATAGTTTTTAGTTTATGTTTAAAAATTCACTATCTCCGTAGTTTTGATATGTTAGGATATTGGAAAAACAGGGAAACAAATACTTCCAATTATGCGGGAACGTGGCAGCAAATATGGCAAAAACACCAACGGAACTCTCCGATTGCCATAAGGATGCAGGGTTCTCTTACTTTCAACACATGGCTGTCTTACACGCCCAGCCTGTCCATTCACAACACGATCAACAGTCTGTACTAGTCAATTCAAAAATTACATGTATTTTGCAATACTTTCTATTATTACTATGAATGCCTGATTAAATTAAACCCAATGATCTATTGCTTCCGAACCCAACTGCCTATCACGGTACTGGCAATTTTTTCCATTTTTATTGTTGCAACCCCATCTGTGGCACAGATCATTCCCCTTAACCAGGATTTCGAATCATATAGCGATAATGCTATTACAGCCCGGCGTATTGCTATTGTTCCCGGTCCTCCGGACGTTACATATTCGTTTGTTGCCCCTGCAGCGATCACCGGATCCGTTTACATGTCCCTGGGTGTTCCGCCTGGAGGTTTATTCAGACCGGGCAAGGCTTTTACATTTAATCTCGGTACAGCAGGCGCTATTCCCGGGGCGGGGCAGCCTGGTGCGGCTGACTACAGAATCCACTTTACCAGCAGTGCTGATACCAATACCAAAATCGGCAACTTCGCAATGCAATCGATGTACCTTGCCATCGGCGCAGGCAACACTGAAAATGTTTTCATCCAGGGTTTCAGGGCCGGGCGGCTAAGCGCAATAGCATTCATATCACTAAGCAGCAATAGTCTCATCAGCAGCAACTCTCCTACCGACCTGTCCTATAATGGTACCGATGCTTACTCAGGTACCTATATCTCCTTTGGCACCAACTGGCAATTCCTTGATGGTCTCCGGTTCGTTGTATCGAATACAAGTATTCCCCTTTCAATAGATGATATTAATTTTACTGACCCGACAAACTATCCTCCTTCTACCCAGGCTTCCGGAGTTACATTTAACAATAATACCGGCTTCAGTTCTGGTATAAACTGGACACCGGGTAATGGCGATTCTACCATTGTTTTTATTGATCAAACAAATACCGGTGCTCCGGTTCCCTCCGATTATACTTATTATACCGCCAATACCAATTTTGGAACGGGTTCTCAAATAGGTTCCTCCGGCTGGTACTGCGTTTATAAAGGAATAGGCAATAATGTCAATGTATCGAATTTAACACTGGCCACTACTTACCGCGTAATGGCTATTTCGTATAATGGTGCATACGGATTTGAATCGTACATTACCACTGCAGGAACCAATATCGGCAATTTCACGACACTTACATTCCCACTGCCCGTTCAGTTCGGTAACGTGGAAGCGAAGGCTCGTAACTGTAACGTGGAGGTATCTTTTGAAACATTTACCGAAACAGATAATAACCATTTCGTGATAGAACGCAGCCGTGATGGCAATAGTTGGGATTCGCTGGCCGCGCTCGCGGGAAAGGGTACTTCCGGCACCCGCACACAATATAATTATACCGACCATTTCCCGCAGAATGGACAAAGCTATTACCGGATAAAGCAGGTAGATGAAGACCATAATTACAAATACAGCAAAATACTCCTTGTAAAGAATGATTGCTCTTCAGCACAAATGATCCAGGTTTATCCCAATCCTGCAAGGGATAAGTTCCAGATAGTATTATTTAAAGCGGATGACAAGGCCGCGATCTTTATATATAACATGGCGGGGCAACGAATGTCGCCTGCTATAACTGGCTATGCCGGTAAAAGAATGGTCAATATGGCTGGAATGCCTGATGGCAGCTATTTTCTTAAAGTTATCAGCCTTGATAAAGTATTTACCCAGGTTATAACTATTCTTAAATAAGCGTTTTATTAATTCTGCCCTTGTGATCTGCAGAGGCAATTCTTTGAAAAACTAAACGGTAAACAAGTTCACGACTTCACGCCAACATTTTTTAACCACAAATCAATTTTCAAGTGGAGGACCGCCTGAATTCAGCGGCTTTAAAAATATTTTTTCCGGGGACGAAAGGTTGAGGTCAACCGAATAATCCGGAGCTTTCTGTGCCATAGTTATAGTTTTTTGCATTAATAAAATAACGGGAAAAAGAAAACAGAGTTTTAAAGAAGTATTGCTTCTTATAATTAATTAATAAAGATTTCATACCCTTTGTTTTGAATGTGATGACGGGCAATTGAGTTTGTCTATCTTTTATCCTGGATGGTGCTAATGTATTGAGGCCAAACACAGGTATCCTTTTTATTTAATTTATTTCAGCCAGGGGAATGTTTATTACCATTTCGCAGCCATTACCGCGCGATGAGTTCATTTCAAATTTCCCGGAAAACAATTCTGCTCGTCTTTTCATATTTGCCATACCAATTCCACTCTTGACATCATGGTTGTCAAAACCAATGCCATTATCGGTTACGATCATTTTTAACTTACCATTGTAGAGAAGCACCTTGACCTCAATTAAAGTCGCATTAGAATGCTTCAGAATATTTCTGAATTGTTCCTGCATTATTCTGTATAAGTTCAGTTGTAATTCAATGGGTATAGGGTATTTTATAATAACATCATCAAAATGTAATAAAAATTTACATCCATCATTTACAAGAAAAGAATTAAATAATCTTTTAAATGCTTCATGAAGTGTGGAATCATCAAAAAAAACAGGCGCAAGCCGATGAGAAAGATTTCGTATCTCGCTTAATGCCGAGCTAATGCTTTCCTTGCACTGATTAAACACTGGAATTTTTGATTCAGCTAATGATTTCCTTAACATTTCAAGATTAAGTTGGCCTACTGCTAAAAGCTGGCACACATTGTCATGCAATTCACTTCCAATTTCGTAGCGTTCATCTTCCTGAGTCTTTATAATTGCTTTGGTTAAATTTAGTTCAAAAAGATTTTTTTCGGTAACATCGAAGGCTATTACCGATCTGAATGTTTTGTTATTTATTAATATTGAGGTGCTAAATATTTCCACTTCAATAATGTCTCCTGACTTTTTGCTATGTAACAGAGTCTGATTAAAAATGGCACCATCAGCGTACTGCATTTGATCAAGTTCTATACTAAAACCATCGCTGGCGCTTTTAATATCAAGCAATGTCATATTCATAAACTCCTCTTCACTATAGCCGTAAAGTGCAATAGCGGCCCTATTGACCTGAACAAACTTTAAAGTTTCTGTTTCAAAGACCCACATTGGTTGTGGACTCAGCTGAAATAGATCGCTGTATCTTTGCTCTGATTCTTTGAGTTTAGAAATATCAGTAACCATTGCTAAGGCACCTTTATACATTCCGTTATCATCAAATACTGGATTAGTAACTAAACTGGCCCAGAGAACTTTGCCACTCTTTGTAATATATTTGAAATTGATATTTTCGGTAATACCGAGCCTTCCATTTGCAATATGATCAGATGCCTTTTTCTTCCACTCATCGTCCATGAAATGGTAATTCTGTTTTCCCATCATTTCAGCGATAGAATATTCCAATATATCAGCCATTTTTTTATTAACAAGAATCGTATAATTATTTTCATCTATTAACCATATTCCTTCCTGTGCAGTTTCTGTAATTTGGCGATATTTTTCCTCGCTTCGTTTCAGGTCTTCGTCTAATTTAATTTTCTGTTGTTTTTCTTTTGATTCCTTTAATGCGCGTTCAATTTTAGTGGTTAAAGATTTCAGGTTATCCTTCAGAGCGTAATCGGTTACCCCATTTCTGATCAGTTCAATCGATCTTTCCTCTCCGATAGTTCCTGATACAAAAATGAAAGGAGTATCAGGAGCCATTTTTTCTCTTATTTTAAATGCAGTTGGACCGTCAAAAGAGGGAAATGTGTAATCGGCCAATATAAGATCGGGCTTGAAATATTTTAGCGCATTTACATACGCTAGTTTATTTTCAACAACTTCAAATATATAGCTTAGCGCTCCCCTTTTCAATTCCTCATGCAAGAGCTCGAGATCATTTTTATCGTGTTCCGCGATTAATATTTTCGTTATACTTTTCATGTTTATTGGGCAACTGCTCCTGGTAACGTTTATTAAATGACATCAAATATTTATTGATAAATGCTTGTTGCCTGTAACCTTACCAGTGAAGAGAATAAACTTCATATGAACAGGTGCCCGGCGCATCAACTAAAACTCAGGTTTGAGTACCTGAATGCAATCCAACTCTTAATTCATATCCCTTTCCCGCAGCCGACGTAATATCAACTCTTCCATCATACAATTTCGCCCGCGATCTGATATTTATAATCCCAACACCATTTTTTTCTTTTAGCAGGTCACAACCGTCCCCGTTATCCGAAATGACTAAGATAATTTCATCATGGCGTTTGCCTAGCTCAATTCTTGCCTTTGTCGCGTTTGAATGTACTAAAATGTTATTCATTTGCTCCTGGACAATCCTAAAAATAGTAAGTTGTAATTTTTTCGCCAATAGGCCTAGATGCTTACCATTTTCTCTAAACTCGATAGATAAGGGATGTACTTGAGACAAGTCATGGATCAGGTTTTTGATATTGTCGACCAGGCTGATGATGTGGGTAGCAGGAACAACCAGCGTTTTAGAAATCTTCCGAATGGCCACCATAACTTGTTCTATAAAACCACAGGACATATCAAGATATAGTTGTCTTTTTTTTGCCCCCTTACTTGCTAATTGCTGATACATTTTTGCAGTAGCCAGAATTTGGTTCAGGTTTTCATTCAGTTCACTGCCAATATTTGCCCTTTCTGTCTCCTGGGCAGTCAATACGGCTTCGGTAATCTCTTTTTCCCTAATTAGCCTTTCTACTGATAGTTTATTTTCCAATAGGACCATTTTAGTTACATCCTGAGCTATCCCATGCAAACCTTTAGCCTTGCCCTCCAGATCAAATTCCAGTTTGCCTTCCAGAAAGATATGGCGCATGGATGTATTGCTGTATACGATACGAAAAGTAATAGAAAAGTCCCCCATACAATCTTGAAAATCCCGTACTTTCTTCTTGACAAAATCTAAATCTTCAGGATGTATAAGAGATAGAACTCTTTTAAGCGACTTATTGTTCTGATCGGAAGGTATTCCGAATATCCTGAACGTTTCTTCAGACCAACTAAGATCATTCATCGCAAAGTCAAACTCCCAGCTACCCATAAGAGC
>JAOQAL010000657.1 GCA_025963615.1 Chitinophagaceae bacterium
CCGCAAGATTTTCTTCGGAATAACCGGGCTTGAAATAAGCAACTACGGATTGCCGTGGAAGGTTGATCGCTTTGACCGGAATATCCAGCAACTCACAGAGTATAAGGTACAAAATACTATTGCCAAGCTGGTTACCGCGTTTTGCTTCCAGTATTTTGTGAAGTAAGAATTCGTTAGGTTCCTGGTAATTGATCTCACCGCCCTTTAAGCCATAATAACTATACAGGATGCTCGTAACAATATTGATCTGTTCAAGGGGAGTAAGATAATTGTTCAATTCAAGCCAGATGTTGCGTCTCACTTTTTCAATTTCCTGGACCACCGGCGTGGTGGCGATATCAGGGTATTGAAAACGGCAAGCGAATATAGCGCCCAGCATCAGGTCATGATGCCCTGAAACCGACCACTGGCGAAAATCTTCTGAGAGATCACGGTAGTGAAGACTGTGAATTAATGCTTCGATACGCTCCTGTACCTGTTCATCCGGAACGGTTTCCCAAAGATGTTCCAGATTGGGGATAATTGGTTTACCGTAATCAATGATCTTCCTCGAAACAACACCAAAAACTTCCTCGTCCGGATCGTCAATCAGGGTGAGCAGGGCAGATATTTCTTTGTTCGTTTCCATGGTGGCGGCTTTGTATTGTATAAATATCTAAGATAGTAACGGAATAATGACAGGAAAATTTTCCACAGATGGGGAAAGATGCTGGAAAGTTATCAATGCGGGATGTTAGATTCTGGTTGCCACACACATCCAATCCCAGGGATAGGGATTCTTTAACCATTTTGGCGGATGAACAAACTCTGTTGTCCAGCTGTATTCAACCTTCTGAATTTTAGTTACTTTAAACTTTTCCAAGGCTAACAATAAGGTCAGCTCTTCCTGCAGGTAATGCTTGGTAGCAAAGCCATCAATCTCAACGTTGCCCTGTTCTATATTCCTTAACTTATTGGCTGCTTCTTTTGATGAGTATCTTTTTAAATGGTCAGGCTTATCAATATTCCACCGGTTGCGGATAATACTTGTATAAAACGCTGATTCAAGTGACGGAACTACCAATACAAGGTGACCACCTTTCTTCACACATTTTGAAAGTGATTTGAAAAAGATATTTCTTTTTGCCAGCGAACCGGTTAGAATGGCATTGATACAAATAGCAAAATCACTGGCAGCTATTTTCAATTTTGGATCAGACATATCCGCCCGCAGGTATCCGACGTTGGTGAAATCTCCACACTGTTTTTTTGCCAGCTCAATATTCTTCGCGGAAATATCAGTAGCCATGACCTTTTTAAAATGAGTCGATAAAAAAGGAATCCATTTACCCACGGCGCAACCAATATCAATCACTGTTTGCTGAGGGGAACTGTATTCCCTGATGGCTGAACGGATGATCCCTGTTTTATCATTTTGAAATACATCAAAAATTTCATCATTATAATTAAGTGCTATTTTTTCCCAGTAATTTCTATCCATGTATTTATGTATTTCAATTCTTAAAAAAACTTATTGCTTTTCCCTGATGGCCTTAAACTCTGAACCAGCTTTCCATACTGGAAATTTATCAGCCGCGGCCAGGCGTCTGCCAACCTTGAACAACAATTTCAGATCTTCTATAGCACCATCAAATACCCAGGCAGGATTATATTGATCCGAGGGGCGATGATAGTGTTTAGCAGTATACTCATCGGCTTTTGCTTTACCATATCCCGGCCCTTTACCAATTACATCAGTTCCGCTTTCAATAAATAACGCGGGTATACCTGCCTTAGCAAAATTAAAATGATCGGAACGGTAATAAAATCCTGCTTCAGGATGGGGTTCAAATTCAATAACACGGTTTGTTTTCGCAGCTTCTTCTTTTAAATAATCTTCGAGTTCATTCTGCCCTTGCCCGATTACGACAATATCTTTGGTAACTCCGTAATAATTTAGACCATCGATGTTGATATTCGCTACTGTTTTAGCCAACGGGTAAATTGGATTCTGCGCATAATAAGCCGAACCCCATAAACCTTGTTCCTCAGCTGTTACCGCAAGCATCACCAGGGTTCTTTCGGGTTTTGTCTTAAGACTTTTAAAGGCCCTTGCCAGTTCCAGCAAACCTGCGGTACCACTTGCATTATCTAACGAGCCGTTATAAATACTATCGCCGGTTTCATCGGGCACACCAACGCCTAAATGATCCCAGTGCGCGGTATAGATAATGGTTTCATCGGGATGTTTGCTGCCGGTTATCTTTCCAATTACATTATAGGATTTATTATATTCTGTCTTTACTTTCATATCCACCGATAGCCTCAATCCCAGCGGCTGTCCTTTAAATCCACGGGTATCCGCTTTTTTCAGTAAAGCAGTATCCTGTCCGGCAGCTATTAATAATCTTTTTGCAGCGGAGTTACTCACCCAGCCTATAACATCGCATAAGCCTTCCTGTTTGCCACGGCTATCTAACCGAAGCCTTGACGTATTCCAGTTATTTTGAATTACACTAAAAGGATAACTGGCCGCTTCTGTATTGTGTATAATTAAACAACCTTTGGCGCCTTGCCGTGCAGCTTCTTCAAACTTGTACGTCCAGCGACCATAGTAGGTCATTGTCGTCCCTTTGAATAACGAAGAATCCCCCGCATTAAAACCGGGATCATTCACCAGCACCAACACTACTTTCCCTTTTACATCCAGCCCGGCGTAATCATTCCAGTTATATTCAGGTGCCACGACCCCATAGCCTGCAAATACCAATTCATTTTCGTTTAACGTAATTAACGAATCCGTTTTATCCGTCCAGATCACGTAATCATCAAACCCATTTAATGAAAATTTATTTTTTGCGGATTGCACCTTCATTTGGCTGGCGGCATGGGTGCTGATCCTTACCATCGGCACCTCCTGGAAATAGCTTTTTCCATTCCCAGGTTCCAGGCCTGCCGCGATAAACTGTTTCTCCAGGTAATTGATGGTTTTGGTCTCACCTTCGGTAAACGGCTTTCGACCCTGGAAATCGTCCCCGGAGAGTTCCCTGATATGTTTTGCAAGGCTATCAGCCTGGAAAGCTGCCAGGCCATCACGGTCATCAACAGCGGGCTCAGCAGAATGGCAGGAAGCCATACTCAAAAAAATGACCGCCGGTACCAATGAAAACAATATTTTTCCCATAGGATTAAAATTTTTGTTTAAAATTCTCAGCTTGCCCATCCGGTGTAAAATAGCAGCAAAGGATAAAGATAAGATGGAAAGAAAAATATACCAGCCTATTCAGAAAGATTAG
>JAOQAL010000681.1 GCA_025963615.1 Chitinophagaceae bacterium
TGCACCAGCCAGAATTACTTTTCCATATCGTATATTTTCGCTCATTCAGTACCGGGTTTATGGTAAGTTTTTAAGTCTGCTAAACGTTTTTTTTATCCTTGACTTTAAAAATATCTTCCCCAGCTTCTTTAACGGATACCTTTTCTCTTGCACTTATTTCACTTTTATGAGATACCAATGAAAAAGGAGGAATTTTATCGGTAATCCAGACATTGGCACCAATTATACTGTCATGCCCAATCATTGCTTTTCCCCCCAGGATGGCGGCGCCGGGATAAATGATGACATTGTCTTCGATCGTGGGATGCCGTCGGTCTAATGAGACCGCTTTGTCTTTTGAAGTATTCAACGCCCCCAGGGTTACTCCCTGGTAAATTTTAACATTATTGCCAATCACGGTTGTTTCACCGATTACGATACCGGTTCCATGATCAATAAAAAATGAATCTCCAATTTCTGCACCGGGATGAATATCGATACCCGTTTTACTATGCGCATATTCTGTAAATAATCTTGGAAGAATACCGGCACCCTGCTTCCACAGGTTATGCGCTATGCGGTAAACAGCTGTAGCATAAAAACCAGGATAGGTGATGAGCACTTCTTCCATACTTTGCGCGGCCGGGTCATATTGTGAAACAACCGAAGCATCTTTTAAAAGGCTATCATAAATGGAAGGGAACGCTTCAAAAAAAACTTCTGCTACTGATTGTGCTTTATTCCCGTCTTTTACCACATCATAAACAAGCGTTGACAGGTGACTCTTTAAACTCCGGAATTTTTTTTCAAATTCAGCCAATTTTTCAGTCTGACCGGTACGGGGTATAAAAACCAACAGGAATAACTGGTCTATAAACTGGTAAGCGAACTCTTTATCCGGAAATGCTATTCCGGATTTCGTGTTTTTGTCGAATAACAGTTTTATAAATTTTGACTCACTCATGTTCGTGTATGCTTTTTATCATGCCAAACGGTCTTTATTGAAATAATACAGCGGCTACCGTACTATTGCTTGTTTCATCAATTAATATGGCGCTGCCGTTTGCACTAATCTCCGCAAAGGAATCGAACACCAGTGGCGATGCCGTTTTAATAGTAGCCCTTACGACTTCGTTTAGTTTTACGGGACCTTCCACCGGCAGTTGTTGCAACGTGTTTACATCCAGTTTATATTCTATACTTTTTACTACCGCGCGCACCAACCTGCTGTTATGCTGCAGGTAATATTTATTTCCTGAGTGTAATGGCTTTTCATCCATCCAGCAGAGCAGGGTTTGCAGTTCATTACCGACTTTTATATTTTCCCCTGCCTTCACAATGGTATCACCGCGACTGATATCAATATCATCCTTCAACTGGATGACCACACTTTGAGGAGCAAAAACCTCCTCTACTTCCTGACCGGCTATTTCTAATTTTGAAATAGATGATTCAATACCTGAAGGAAGTATTTTAACTACATCTCCTTTTTTATAGATACCGCTTATTACTTTACCGGCATAACCTCTGTAATCATGCAATTCTTCTGTTTGCGGACGGATTACAAGCTGTACCTGGAAACGGGAATCCGTATGATTGATATCATTGTCTGTTTCTATCTCTTCCAGGAATTGAAGCAATGGTTTTCCTTCAAACCAGTCCATTTTTTCTGATCTGTCAACAATATTATCGCCCAGCAAAGCACTCATCGGGATATAGGCAATATCCTCCAGGTTTAATTGCCTTGCCATAGCCGCATAATCAATCACAATATCATTAAACACATCCCTTGAATAATCCACAAGATCCATTTTATTAATTGCTACTACCACATGCGGAATTTTCAATAGCGAAGCGATAATGGAATGACGCCGGGTTTGTTCGACCACACCCTGCCGGGCATCAACTAAAATGATTACCAGGCTGGCATTGGACGCCCCGGTAATCATATTGCGGGTATACTGTACATGCCCGGGGGCATCGGCAATAATAAATTTTCTATTCGGTGTAGAAAAATAACGATAGGCGACATCGATGGTAATTCCTTGTTCTCTTTCTGCACGCAGGCCATCTGTCAATAAGGCCAGGTCAATCCCACCGGTTTCTTTATTCTTCGATTGTTTTTCCAGTTGCTCCAGTTGATCCGTAAGAATATTTTTACTGTCATACAACAAACGTCCTATGAGTGTGCTTTTGCCATCATCTACGCTTCCTGCAGTTATAAATCTTAATAAATCCATGAAAGGTTTATTGTTTTTAGTTTCTTGTTACCAGTATGTTTCGGGGATACCGGGTGGCCTTAGGTTTATTCTTTTTGCCACGATGACCAGGACCCCATTCATTTAAAAATATCCATTCTTCTTCCGGTCTTCCATAGCCGCTTCTGTCACTTTATCATCAATTCTTGTTTCGCCCCGTTCACTTATTCTTGTCGCGATAATTTCATTAATCACCTCATCAAGTGAAGAGGCATTGGATTCCACCGCTGCGGTACAAGTCATATCGCCCACGGTACGGTACCGGACTTTCCTTTTTGACACGATATCGTTTTCATCCATATTAATAAAACCAGATACTGCTACGAGTTGTCCTTCATGCTCTATCACGTCTCTTTCGTGGGAAAAATAGATTGAAGGCAAATCAATCTTTTCTTTGCGGATATAATTCCAGATATCCAGTTCTGTCCAGTTACTGATGGGAAACACTCTTACATTTTCACCTTTGTGAATCCGGCCGTTGTAAATATTCCAGATCTCGGGTCGCTGCAGCTTAGGGTTCCATTGCCCGAATTCGTCACGGACAGAAAAAATTCTTTCCTTCGCCCTTGCTTTTTCTTCATCTCGCCGGCCGCCGCCAATACAGGCATCGAATTTGAATTCTTCGATCGTATCCAATAAGGTATAAGTTTGCAGCCAATTACGGCTGGCAAATTTTCCTTTCGGTTCTGTCAGGTTTTTTTGTTTAATGGTGTCTTCCACCTTACGGACAATGAGGGATGCATTTACTTTAGCACTGAACAGATCCCGGAACGCTAAAGCTTCCGGAAAGTTATGCCCGGTGTCTACATGCACCAGCGGAAAAGGTATTTTACCCGGAGCAAATGCTTTTACAGCAAGATGAACCAATGTGATAGAATCTTTACCACCACTGAATAACAGGGCAGGTCTTTCAAACTGCGCTGCTATTTCACGAAATATATGGATGCTCTCGGTTTCTAACTGTTCAAGATAATCCAATCGGTATCCGGTCATATTCTTTTTTTATCCGATCCGCTATCTGCAGATTTAATTTATAAAACTATTGTTTAACTGTTGCTTCTTCGTGTACATGCAAACCACATTCTTTTTTGGAGCTATCCTCCCACCACCAGCGGCCGGCCCTAAAATCTTCTCCAGGTCTAACAGCTCTTGTGCAGGGTGCGCATCCAATACTCACAAATCCCTTATCATGTAACGGGTTGTAGGGAACATTATTTTGTCTGATATATTCTTTCACCTGCTCCGTTGTCCAGTGTAATAAAGGATGATATTTTAAAACCTGATTTACTGCATCCCATTCAACGGGCTGCATATCATTACGGTTCTGCGAATGTTCCGAACGGATGCCCGTAATCCACAATTTTTTTCCTTTTAAGGCTCTTTGCAAAGGCTCTACTTTCCGGATATGACAGCATGATTTCCTGTTCTCCACCGATTCATAAAAACTATTGGGGCCTTTTTCTGCTACAAATTCCTGCAGGGCTGTGGCGTCAGGATAATAAGCAGTCACCCGGGTGTTATATTTTTCCAAGGTCTGCACCCAGGTAGAATATGTTTCAGGAAATAAACGACCGGTATCCAGCGTGAAAATTTCAACCGGCAATTGCATTTTTACCAGGAGATCCGTAATTACCTGGTCTTCAAAACTAAAGCTGGTAGAAAAAACAGATGCCTCCTGAAATTGTGTCGCTAGTAATTTCAGGGATTCAGTCTCGCTGAGTCCGCTAATTTTTAAGAGAATTTCCTCTACGCTATCTTGATTTGAACCGATCATGAAAAGATTTTAATAAAAGATGTATTCCGGGAAGCAAGCAGGCGAGAGTCGTCAACAACAACATTGCCGGGAAATACGATATTTATGTAAAAAATGCTGCATTTAAAGTCTACCAAAGTGATAGGCAAATGTAGCTATCTCCGGCTATAAAGTCAAGTTTTTATTGTGAAAACTCCTTAAATAACAGCTGTTAGTTATTAAGGTGATTGAAAATATTCCCGCCAGCCTATTGCTGTGGTCTTTGGAGGCATTCAGCCAGGCCGGTTTCCCAAAAACGGGGCTTGATTGCATAAACTTCCTGGATTTTTTTATTGTTCAGGACAGTGTACCGGGGACGTCTGGCAGGCGTCGGATATTCCCGGGTAAAAACGGGATTTATCTTACAATTACTTTGTGTAAATCGTTTGATCGCTTTTGAAAAATCAAACCATGAAATCGCACCGCTATTGCTGAAATGAAAAATTCCGGGATGCCAGGTCCCTGAAGAAACAATTATCATGATTGCCTGGGCAAGATCCGCGGCATAGGTAGGCGAACCGAACTGGTCATTAACTACATTAATTTCAGACTTTTCATTCATCAACCGCCGCATTGTTTTTACAAAGTTTTTCCCAACCGGGGAATAGACCCATGAAGTGCGTATGATTAACGAATTTTCATTGTTGTTTAGTGCCTTTTGCTCTCCATCAAGTTTGGAAGCACCATACACATTCACCGGATTTGTAGCGAAATCTTCCGTATAAGGAGTGGTAGCGGTTCCATCAAATACATAATCGGTAGAAATATGAATAAATCCAGTATCAAATTCTTTACAAATGAGAGCCAGTTGTCCGACGGCTTCGCCATTTACAAGGAACGCGCGCTCTTTATCTGTCTCAGCCTTGTCTACGCCAGTATAAGCAGCACAATTAATGCAAAACGCGGGGGATAAAGAATTGAAAAAAGACCTGACCGCTTCAAAATCATCAATACGTAATTCGGCGCTGGGAGGAAATAAGAACTCAAATTGCGGATAGCTGTCAGCAAGCTTGTTCAATTCGCCCCCTACCTGACCGCTGCCTCCGGTTACTAATATTTTTTGTCGGTTAACCATTATTCTGCAAACTCAAAATTGTTTTTACAATCCCTTAATAGGGGCAGGAGGAGATCTTTCCCGGATACAATTTCTTTTCCTGCTATTATATTCCAGTCAATATTCAGAGAGGGATCATTATATAATATTCCGGCTTCACTTTCTTTGTTGTATAATTTATCACACTTGTATAAAATAGTGGCTTTTTCGCTTATTACAGAAAATCCATGGGCGAAGCCTGCCGGTATTAACAGCTGCTTTTTATTCTCATCGGATAATTCTATCAAAAAGCTTTTCCCAAAACAGGGTGAGCCACTGCGGATATCAACGGCCACGTCAAGAATTTTACCGCTCAATACCCTGACCAGTTTAGTTTGTGCATAAGGATTCAACTGGTAGTGCAATCCACGGATAACACCATATGAAGAACTTGACTGGTTGTCCTGTACAAACTGAAAAGGGATGCCGGCGTTATGGAATGTTTTTTCATTGTACGCCTCAAAAAAATAGCCCCTGCTATCCTCCAATACAGAAGGTTCAAAAATCATTAATCCTGGTAATTCTGTTTTATGAAATATCATGCGTTATAAACTCCAGTAAGTTCTTGTTGAAATTTTGTTACGATAAGTGCCTTTGAGATCGGCGATCATGGCATCTTTGTTTGTTATGCCTGCAAAATAATTATCATCGAGTTGCTGATAAGCCTTGTGCGGCACTGTAATTATAACAGCATCGTAATCATTTGCTATATTGTTAACCAAGCCGAACCCGTACTCGTGCTTCAGTTGATCTGAATCGGCAAATGGATCTTCGACATCTACGTGCAGGTAAAATTTCTGCAAGGCTATTACGACATCCGCCACCTTTGAGTTACGAATATCACTGACATTCTCTTTAAACGTTGCCCCTTTCACAAGCACTTTAGCGGTCTTTACATTCCCCACCGTTTTAATAATATGCATCACCACTTTTTGTGCCACCCGGTTGGCCATATTATCATTTATATTTCGCCCGGCTAATATTACCTGCGAATGATAGCCCAATTTCTGTGCTTTGTAGGTTAGGTAATACGGATCTACTCCGATACAATGACCCCCTACCAGGCCGGGCTGAAATTTTAAAAAATTCCATTTTGTACCGGCAGCTTCAAGGACTTCATAGGTGTTGATGTTCATCATCTCAAAAATAATAGAGAGCTCATTCATTAAAGCGATATTCAGATCCCGCTGTGTGTTCTCAATTATTTTTGCGGCTTCTGCCACTTTAATCGACGAGGCTTTGTGCACTCCTGCTTCTGCCACCAGTTCATATACTTTTGCAATCTCTTCGAGTGATTCGGCATCGCATCCTGAAACAACTTTTATTACTTTGGATAACGTATGCGTTTTGTCGCCTGGGTTAATCCGTTCCGGAGAATATCCTGATTTAAAATCTGTAATATTTTTTAAGCCGGAAATCTTTTCAACGACCGGCAAACAATCTTCTTCTGTACAGCCGGGATAGACAGTGGATTCAAATACGACATAATCGTTTTTCTTTACCACTTTACCAATCGTTTCTGATGCGCTTTTTACGGCGTTGAGATCCGGTATATTATGTTCATCCACCGGGGTGGGAACTGCTACAATAAAAAAACTGGCTTCACGGAGCACTTCCAGGGAATCGGTAAACACGATATCACAACCGTCAAAAGCTTCTTTTTCCAGCTCATTGCTTGGATCGATGCCTTTCTTCATCATCTCAATCCGTTTTGAACTGATATCAAATGCTATGACGGAAATTTTTTTTGCAAACCCGAGGGCGATGGGAAGACCTACATACCCCAAACCAACCAATGCAAGTTTTCTTTTTTTATTGATAAGCTCCTGGTACATGATCGTTGAATTGAGTTTTAAGGTGCTTTACTATTTTTTAATAAATTCTTTTGGCAGTTTATTCCATTCATCTTTCGAAAGTGATTTGAAATAATCATAGGTTATTTTCAATCCTTCTTTACGCTTTACTTTCGGTTGCCAGCCTAAAATTTCCTTTGCTTTTGTAATGTCCGGTTTTCTTTGTTTGGGATCATCAACAGGCAATGGCTTATAAACGATCTTCACTTTATGCCCGGTAAGTTCCAGTATCTCTCCGGCAAAATCCTTTAATGAAATTTCATCCGGGTTACCGATATTGACCGGCATCGTATAATCACTCATCAACAGGCGGTAAATTCCTTCCACCAGGTCATCCACGTAGCAAAAACTTCGGGTTTGCGAGCCATCGCCGAATACCGTAAGATCTTCGCCACGCAAGGCCTGGCCAATAAATGCAGGCAGGGCTCTTCCGTCATTCAGCCGCATCCTTGGACCGTACGTATTGAAAATGCGGATGATGCGGGTATCTACTTTATGAAATGTATGATAAGCCATCGTTATTGATTCCATAAAACGTTTGGCTTCATCATACACGCCTCTTGGACCCACCGGATTGACATTCCCCCAGTATTCTTCATTTTGCGGATGAACCAGTGGATCTCCGTATACTTCACTGGTGGAAGCAACGAGTATTCTTGCCTTTTTCGCTTTTGCAAGGCCCAGGCAATTGTGAGTACCCAACGCTCCCACTTTCAACGTTTGGATTGGAATTTTTAAATAATCAATCGGGCTTGCCGGAGATGCAAAATGAAGAATATAATCCAGGTCACCAGAAATATGAATAAACTTTGATATATCATGATGATAAAACTCAAAATTTTCCAGTTTAAATAAATGTTCAATGTTACAAAGATCTCCTGTAATAAGGTTATCCATTCCAATTACATGATACCCTTCTTTTATAAATCGATCGCAAAGATGCGAGCCCAAAAAACCTGCGGCTCCTGTAATAAGAACTCTTTTTTTTGCCATAATAATTTCTTAAGATTCTATAGTTTTCCGTCCAATACTTACATAGTGATAGCCTAATTCCTTCATCTTCTGAACATCAAAAAGATTTCTCCCATCAAAGATGACTTTATTTTTCATCTGCGTATTTAATTTGTCAAAGTCAGGTGTCCTGAATTCGCTCCACTCGGTAGCAATAACGAGGGCATCAGCATCTTTAAGTGCATCGTATTGATTTTCCACATAGCCAATACTATTTCCAAGCTGTTTTTTAACGTTCGACATCGCTTCGGGATCGAAAGCAACAATCTGCACCCCTTCTTTGGTCAATGCATCAATCATCGATAAAGCCGGGGCTTCACGAATATCATCAGTGTTAGGTTTAAAAGCCAGTCCCCACAAGGCAATGCGTTTCCCTTTTAAATTATTTTTGAAGTACTTTTTTATGGCTGGTATAAGGTGCAGCTTTTGTCCTTCATTCACTTTCATTACAGCATTCAAAATCTGGAAATCATAGTTTACTTCATCAGACGATTTTACCAATGCCTGTACGTCTTTAGGGAAACAGCTGCCCCCATAGCCAATCCCCGGAAATAAAAATCGCCGCCCGATTCTATCATCACTTCCCATACCCCGCCGAACCATATCCACATCAGCCCCCAAAAATTCACAAAGCCTGGCAATCTCATTCATGAAGGAAATTTTAGTAGCCAGAAAAGAGTTGGCGGCATATTTTGTAAGTTCGGCAGAACACTCGTCCATAAAAATGAGTGGGTTACCCTGCCTTACAAAAGGTTCATAAATTTCAGTCATTAACTTTTTTGCCCGTTCAGATGTAGTTCCAATTACCACCCGGTCGGGTTTCATAAAGTCATCTATGGCGGCTCCTTCCCGCAAAAATTCGGGATTACTAACTACATCGAACTCTCCTTTATAATTCCTGGAAATTGCAGCTTTTACTTTATCTGCTGTTCCAACGGGCACCGTGCTTTTATCTACAATTACTTTATAACCGGTCAATAGTTTTCCCAGTTCTTCTGACACCCCTAATATATATTTAAGGTCTGCCGATCCATTTTCTCCGGGAGGTGTTGGCAAAGCCAGAAAAATAATTTTTGCGTCCTGTATGCCCTCCGTAAGATTGGTGGTAAAACTGAGTCGGTGTTCTTTAAGATTGCGGAGAAATAATTTCTCAAGGCCGGGTTCGTAAATGGTTATCTCCCCGCTGCTCAGCCTGTTCACTTTATTTTTATCAATATCAACACAAACAACCGTATTCCCTGTTTCGGCAAAGCAAGTTCCGGATACTAATCCAACATAGCCTGTTCCTATTACTGCAATTTTCATTTGAGCGTTTTTTTGTTTATAAATTCCGATACTTTAGAGGTAATAAAACCCAATTGTTCTTCATCCAGTTCTGTATGTATCGGCAAAGAAATTACCCGTTCCGTTAGCCAGTCTGTCACGGGCATTGGTAATGTATTCACGTTAAATTGTTCAAACATTTTCTGCTTATGACCCGGCACCGGATAATAAATCATAGACGGAATATTATTTTTTGCAAGGAATTCATTCAGTTCATTACGGTCGGCCGTTACATTATCAATTCCTTCCAGCAGTAATGTATATTGATGGAATGCATGATTACTATATGATGCCCGATAGGGAATAATCATGTTTTTGCTACCGCTTAGCGCCTTATCATAATAGTCTGCCGCCATTCTTCTCGCCGTTATATATTCATCCAGGTGCGTGAGTTTTATGTTCAGTACGGCGGCCTGAATTGAATCCAGACGGCTATTACAACCTATTATGTCGTGATAATATTTTTTGGATTGGCCGTGGTTAGCGATCATTTTCATTTTAACAGCCAGGTCATCGTCATTGGTAAAGAGGGCGCCCCCATCGCCAAAGGCGCCGAGATTTTTTGAAGGATAAAAAGAGGTAGCGCCGATATGCCCGATGGTGCCGGTTTTCTTTTTGGTACCATCCGGAAAAGTATAGTCACAGCCGATAGCCTGCGCATTATCTTCTATAACAAATAAGTTGTGCCTTGCCGCAATTGCCATTATTTCCTGCATGGGTGCTGCATGTCCATAAAGGTGAACGGGAACAATAGCTTTTGTTTTTGCTGTAATTGCTTTTTCAACTGCTGCCGGTTCCATACAAAAGGTCTTGGGATCCACTTCCACAAAAACCGGTGTGAGGCGAAGCAGGGCAATGACTTCAGTAGTAGCGATATAGGTAAAGGATGGGGTAATTACTTCATCCCCTGGCTGAAGGTCCAAAGCCATCATGGCGATCTGCAGGGCATCGGTACCATTGGCCACGGGAATAGTATGTTTTACTCCTAAGTAAGCAGAAAGATTAGCAGCAAAATCCTGTACAATTTTACCGTTGATGAATGCGGAACTGTCTATGACGTTCAACACAGCCGCATCGATTTCCGCTTTAATTTTTAAATACTGGTTTTTGGTATCAACCATCTGGATGGATCGCATTCAGAAGACTTTATTTAGTTTTAAAAGGATGCCCGTCCGAATGTTTTACCGGTACAGGTGGGCAAAAATAGTAAAATAAATCCTGTAATTCAATAAGATGGAAACTTTCCAAGAGGTTGCTTAATTTGCCGGATAATGTATTTATTGCTATATAATATATCGTTGCTGGCATTCAGGGCCGGAATCCGGGTTGCCGCTTTAATGAACCCCAAAGCAAAATTATGGCTGAGAGGAAGGAAAAATATTTTTGAAACCCTGGAGCAGACATTCAGTAAAGGCCAAAAAATGATATGGTTTCATTGTGCTTCATTAGGTGAATTTGAACAAGGACGACCCGTACTGGAAAAAATAAAGGCTGATTATCCACAGCATGCTATACTCGTAACTTTTTTTTCACCTTCAGGTTATGAAGTCAGGAAAGATTATAAGCAGGCTGATTATATTTTTTATCTTCCCCTGGATTCAGCCGCCAACGCCAAAAGATTCCTGGAAATAGTTAACCCTTCGCTAGTGATTTTTGTGAAGTATGAATTCTGGTTTTATTATTTCAAAAATATCCGGGAACGTAAGATTCCTTTTTTGCTACTATCCGCAGTATTCAGAAATAACCAGGTATTTTTTAAATGGTATGGATCGTTGTACAGGAAAATGCTGCATAGCTTTACGCATCTGTTTGTCCAGGACCACCATTCCAAAGAGTTATTAAAAACTATTGGATTTGAACAAAATGTATCCGTTGCCGGCGATACAAGGTTTGACCGGGTTGCAGAAATAGCGGAAAAGTTTGAACCCCTTTCCCTGATCGAAAGTTTCTGCAATGATCAAAAGGTTATTGTGGCGGGCAGCACCTGGCCTGATGATGAAAACATATTGAATGAAGTATTTTCGACCATCCATGATGCTTCCCTGAAACTTATAATTGCGCCTCATGAAACAGGAATAAATCACCTGGATCAACTAAAAAATATTTTTCCATCAGCAGTATTTTATTCAGCGCTGGAGACTCATTTGGCAAACGTGCCGGCAGGAAGGCCGGAAGCTATCGGGACCATCCTCATCATTGACCATGTTGGTCTTCTTTCCAGGCTATATCATTATGGTCATATCACCTATGTTGGTGGCGGTTTTACACGGGATGGCATTCACAATATTCTTGAAGCGGCTGCATACGGAAGGCCTGTGGTGTTTGGACCTGTTTATAAAAAATACCGTGAAGCTATTGAATTGATTGAAGCTGAAGGAGCCCAAAGTTTTTCTACTGCCGGGCAATTAAAGCAGCTATTTTTTACCTTATTAAATGATCCGGTAGGTTATAATCAGAAATGCGAAGCTTCTAAAAGATATGTTGAGTTAAATAAAGGGGCTACTGCCAGGATATTGAGGTTTATTCAGGAAAAACGCCTTTTAACCAATTGATAAAAATGCCTGACGGTTTCAGAGTCCTGGTCCCATCCTAATTTCACGATCAATTCCCGGTTGATCCAATATTCGGACTCCGGAAAAATATTGAAACTATTTATTGTTTTAACACTGCGCTCATACATTGCTTCATCACCCCGGAACAATTCACTGATGAAAACAAAACGGTCATTAATCCCGATCGCTTTGCGAAGATCTTTAATTGGTGTTCCTTTCAGCAATTCACCCAACTCAAAATTCTGCTGTTTCAATTTATCATTCAATGATTCCTGCCTGGCGGAGACTGTTTCATTTATTTCTTTCACGCCATTCTGATGAGATAGTGTTGGTATTTCAACCAGGGGGTCAAATAGCAGGTTTCCGGCTTCTTTCTTACGGGGATGGGCTCCGTTTTTCGTGTATCCATATTGTCTTTCTTCCTTTTGCTCTTTTACTTCTGCTGCAATTTCTTTTTCTTTCACAACGGGGGAAGCAACCCCTGTCTTAGGGCCGTATTTTTCAAAATCGCGGGAAGCATAAACAGGAGCATTATTCGTCGTTCCCGGAAGCATTACTGAAACTTTAGATGTACCAAGAATTTGTTGTGTGCCAGATTGGTGCTTTGACAATTCGGACTGTAAAAGCTGAACTGTTACGAGCATCTGTTTAACTTCAGCCTTCTGGTTAAATTGCTCTTGTAATTTACTTATCAGAACTTCTATTCGTTCCATTAGAATATGGTACTTTTGAAACCGCTGAGAAAAATGGGTTTTACAGATTTTATGGATTACAACCTATCAAATTATGCATTTACAAATTATGCAGTTAAAGTATAATCCATGAAATCAGCGATTTAAAGTTACAAACAGTTTGCCACAAAAAGCAATGTGAAAAAATTTACTGTTAATCTTAACAATGTTTATAGAACCTGATATTAAAGGCCGGCGCCGGGGATGGATAGAAGTCATTTGCGGTTCTATGTTCAGTGGTAAAACGGAAGAGTTGATACGCCGGCTGAAACGCGCTAAAATTGCCAACCTGAAAACAGAAATATTCAAGCCCGTTATTGACACCCGATTCGATGGAGTAAAAATTATATCGCATGATGAATCGGCCATCCATTCAACCCCGGTTGATAGTTCCCCGAAAATTCTTCTGTTAGCGCAGGATGCTGACGTAATTGGCATTGACGAAGCCCAGTTTTTTGATGAAGAACTACCCAGTGTATGTGATGCGTTGGCCCTGCGTGGCGTACGGGTAATTGTGGCCGGCCTGGATATGGATTATAGCGGTAAGCCGTTTGGGCCAATTCCTTTTATACTCGCCAAAGCGGAATATATTACCAAGCTGCATGCGATTTGTATGAAATGTGGAAACATTGCTAATTATTCCTACCGCAAAGCGCCGAATGAGGACCAGGTCATGCTCGGCGCCAAAGATGTGTATGAACCCCGCTGCCGCACTTGTTATAACCTGGAAGATTGATACACATTCAGCATTTACATGTTGACATTGAACCCATGGTAATAATAAATTGAGGCGGTCTCAACAGGAATATTTCACGCAATGGGCGTAAAGAATGCAGCCTACGCAAAGAGATGAACTGTTAAGAGTCAATCCCGGCTTTCTCAACATCTTTGCAGGATTATTTTAAGATAACACGATTGAGACAGCTCAATAAAATTTAGCCAATTCATTTTATGCTGTTTATTTTTGTACAAATCATGTTTCTATAAAATCACTGAAAAGCATATTCGCTCTTTTTAAAAAAGATGTATTGCTGGAAATACGCCAACAGTATACTTTTTATGGGATCCTCCTGTACATCGGCGCCACCATATTTGTATTGTACATGGCTATTGACGAGCCGGAAAGCAAGGTTTGGAACGGCCTTTTCTGGGTGATCCAATTATTCATTTGCATTAATGCAGTGGCAAAAAGTTTTTTGCAGGAAAGCAGTGGCCGCATGTTGTATTTTTATTCCATTGCCAGCCCAAGGGATTTTGTACTCGCCAAATTATTATTTAATTCGCTGCTGATGCTGGTGATGAGTGTATTGAGTCTGGGCCTTTTCGCACTTTTTTTGGGCAATCCTGTGCAGAAGGCAGGAACCTTTACGGGTTTGGTTTTGCTGGGAGGCTGGGGCCTTAGCTTAGTATTTACTTTTCTCGCAGCGATCGCAGCCAAAGCCAGGCAGAATGCCGCTATTATGGCTATTCTTGGCTTCCCCATTATTATTCCACAACTGATATTACTGATGCAGCTGTCCAAAGCGGCTTTCAGCGATTCATTAACAGTTCCATTTCAAAATGTATTGTTGTTAGTCGCTTTAAATATCATGGTTATCCTGCTGGCTGTCATCCTGTTTCCCTTTTTATGGAAGGACTGATTTGCCCGACACGGACTTTATCACAAATTTTATTTATCGTTAATTGCCGTCACCTTATTTTTGCTGCCTGAAAGTCAATAGCCTGAGGTTGCTTGTCGTCATCAGTTTTGTCTTCCTTTCTATTGACAATACCTTATAGTATGCATAAATCATGGTGGAAAATACTTTGTGTAGCGCTGCTGATGTACACATTTACTGCGGGATTACTGCTGGATGTACCTCATTTGCCTGCTTTGCAGGAAACCATCCGCAACCTGTATTTTCATGTAGGCATGTGGATGGCTATGATGACTTTATTTACGATTTCGGTTATTCATGCTATCAGGTATCTGCGTACCAATAACCTGAAATATGATATTAATTCCCGCCAGTATTCTTCTGTCGGAATTTTATTTGGCACCTTGGGTTATGCTACAGGGGCCATCTGGATGAGTTATACCTGGGCAGATCCTAATAATCCTGCTTCCGCCTCATTTAACAGCATTGCCCGGGAGCCAAAGCTGATCGGCGCCGCCATTGCATTACTTATTTATCTGGCTTATCATATTCTGCGTGATTCGATACAGGACCTCGATAAAAAAGCAAGAGTGAGTGCCGTATACAACATTTTTGCCTACGCGATGTTATTCCCTTCTATCTGGATTGTACCCCGATTGCTGCCCAGCCTGCACCCGGGACAGGAGGGAAATCCCGCTCTTAATTTTAAAGATGTAAGCCCGGAAATGCGAATTGTTGAATTGCCGGCTTTTATCGGTTGGGCGCTTTTGGGAATATGGATTACTACTTTAAAGATCCGGCTGAATCTTTTGAAAGAAAAAAAGTTATTACAATGACTGGTATAAAAAGACTATTATTTATTTTATCTGCAATACTGCTTTCCGTTACAGCGTTTACGCAAGATCCAACCGGGAATTCCGTGGGTATGGCTGATCAAATGCGGAGTAACGGGCGCATTTATGTAGTGGTTGCAGTCATGGTGACGATTCTTACGGGACTTATTTTGTATATCGTGCGGATAGACAGGAAAATTAGCCAGTGGGAAAAACTGGAGAAAAAAAATTAGTTATAAATGGAAGCCC
>JAOQAL010000717.1 GCA_025963615.1 Chitinophagaceae bacterium
AATTTTTTACTTCCACCTCACCTTTAACATTGGAGACGCTTACATCGCCTGAGTGCCCGCATTCATTGTCAACTTTTACACTGAAGTTGTCGGGCACTTTTATTTTGTAGTTACTTCTTTGTGTAATAGGTAACAGGCATTGCAATGTGATTTGATTGCCATTCTTTTCAATGGCAACTCCAATACCGGTATTATCTGTTCCTTCCGAATATACTGGCTTTAATCCTTTGGCCCGGGAAGGAGTTTCGTGGCCCCGGTCACTCGTAATTATGATTTCAGTGCCACTATAGGCTTCTATCGGCAGATCGCCCGAAAAATCATTGAGAGTTATTTTTCCGTCCTTTGTATTTTGCACGGTTATTTTATAATCCTGTGCATGTATTGTAACCGTCGTACATACTGCGAGACTGAGAGATACTAAGTAATTAATTGTTTTCATGACTTATTTTTTATTGTTTTTTAGTGACATGGAATTCGCTATGGTTATCATCCGGTGAATTTGAATATTATCGCGGCTCATTTCATGACTTATTTTTTATTGTTTTTTAGTGACATGGAATTCGCTATGGTTATCATCCGGCGTATATGAAATTTATTTTCTTTTTTTATGTTTTAATTAGAATTTCTATTGCTGCCTTATAAATATTTTGGCATCGGTGTCCCCTTCCATCTCCATGATGAATGATTAGCGTGACGTAAATAAATTTAGGATGATGCTACAATAACCGAAGCCCTTTCTGCGCAATATCTTTTACTGGCTTCATGATCTTTTTGTCGGAAAGCAGATCCCGGATCGGTCCAATCGCTTTTGTTTCTTTTTGCTCTGTCAATATATTAATCAGTACAATTTGCATAATGGGTTCTGTCTGCCTTGGCAATGATGCTACCAGGGAATCCCTCACCAACTGGCTTCCGGCAAATTTCGCTACAGAATAAAGAGCGGCCAACCGCACATTTACATTCCTGTCATTATTGATAGTAACCAGCAAGGCATTCATCACTTTCTGATCAGGGTTTTTCATTTCTTCTACATAGTTCACAGCCTTAATTCGTTCAGTGGCGGATTCATCATTCAATCCGCTAAACATCAGTGTTTCTTTTATTTCCCTGACTTCACTCTTCAGGCTGGCTATCTCCGCAGAGCCCGTACCCTGCACCAGTGTGCCAGGAGTAATTTTCGTTCCAATCAGTACGCCACCGGCTACCAGTATAATGCTGGCCGCAATACGCAAAAAGAGAGAAGGTTTTTTCATGGCTATAACTTTGCCCTCCTTCTCTTCTTTTAGTATACGTGAGGTAGCATCGATATTCAACTCGCTCTGCAGCATAATGTCAAATTTCTCACGCAAGGCCGGTCCTGGCTTTTCCATTTTATCATCGCCCATCGCATGGAACAATGCTTTGTATTCTTCCAATGCCTGTCTGCACACCATACAGGTTTCCAGATGTTTCTCCACGTTAGTCCTTGCAGCGGGACTCAGTTGCCCATCCAGGTAATCAATCATCAGGGCTTCCATTTCTTCGCATTGCATAATCATTCTGTTTGTTATTGTTTAAAATAAAGGACACGCAGTTCTTTCAACGCTCTGTGTACCTGTACTTTTATCGAACCCAGCGAGATGTTTTTCATCTTTGCTATTTCCGCGTATTTTAACCCTTCGTAACGGCTCAGCACGATGAGTTCCCTGTCGACCGGTCCCAGGCCAGAGAGCGCCAGTTTCAGTTTTTCAAAATCCTGTTCCTTATATCCATCTTCCTGTTCGGCCACATCGTCCGGAAAATTACCCGCGTTCTTCACCACCTCCGTTATGCGCTGCTTTTGTTTACAGTAGTCAGCATGCAGGTTTCTCGCCATCTGGTACATCCACGACTTAAAAGTACCGGTACCGCCGTTAAACGTATGCCGGTAACGAATGATCCGGTAAAACAGGTTCTGTGTAAGATCTTCGCTGGTACTCTTATCCAGGGTCAGTTTCAGGAAAAAATTATACAGTGGCACATGGTACCGCTCGAACAAACCTGTCAGTTCAGACAATTGCCCGTCTTTTACCTTATCCATTATTTTTTCGTCTGTCAGTTGGCCCACCCGCTATAATTATTGTGTTCTCTCTGTTGAATACTCCGGAAAGGTAAAATGGTTACAAGAATTTTTATATTTTTTCTCTGTGCCTCTCGGTGCCACCGTGCCTCCTTGGTTCAAAACCAGGGTTTCCGAAAAACTGAAGCCCACCTCCATCTATCGAAGGGTTCATGAACTTTTGAACTAATAAACTTCTAAACGCTAAAGGTATTCTCAGTGCCTCCATGTCCCTGTGCCGCTGTGTTTCAAAACATTTAACCTCTAAAATGCCTAAGCAATAATTTAACTTCCAGGTTATGGGAGGAATAAAATACAATTTTGGAACACTAAGACACCGAGGCACAGAGTCACGGAGGATGACGAAGTTTACAAGTTTTAGAGTTTAGAAGTTCAGAATTTCCGAAAACTAAATTCCACCTCCATTGATCGGAGTGTTCATGAACTTTTGAACTCATAAACTTCTAAACTTGTATACTTATCTCTGTGTCCCTCTGTGCCACCGTGACTCCGTGGTTCAAAACCCGGGTTTCCGAAAACTAAAGTCCACCTCAATCTATCGATGGGTTCATGAACTTTTGAACTAATAAGACACACACCTGATTCAGGCACCATTTTTTTAGCGTTAACGAAACCATTTACGATGAGACTAAAAGCATGTTTTGGAATAACTATATTATTGACGGGATTATTATTCATCCAAAAATGGAAAGCCGACTCAGCCAATTCACAAATAAATTTCACTGTAAAAGGTCCTTTTGGAACTGTACATGGAAAATTCACAGGACTGAAAGCTGATCTAAAATTTGACCCAAAAGATCCTGGCAATAGTTCTATCTCTGCAAGTATTGACGCAAAAACTGTAAGTACCGGTATTGCATTGCGAAACAGGGATCTCCGGAAGAAAGAAGAATGGCTGGATACAGATAAATACCCCCTGATAACTTTTTATTCTAAAAAAATAGAAAAGAAAGGAAATGAATATACCGCTACAGGCGATCTGACGCTAAAGGGCCAGACCCGGTCCGTTGAAATTCGATTTACATTTACTGGCAAAGGAAGCTCCGGGGTTTTTAAAGGGAAATTTACTATTAACCGTCAAGACTTTCATATTGGTAAAGAAGGTGGTTCAGTAGGAAGTACCATCACCATCAATTTAAATATACCTGTCAAAAAATGAACAGAAAGGATAAATTGGGGAAATATTTTCACATAGCGAAGCCAAACATTTGCGGCCAGTGGTGGAGTTTTGAAATAAAATTAAGTTTGATAAAAGGACTAAGAAAAGCGTAGCCTGTCCTTGCAAAACGGGAAATGCAATTAGCTATTGGTTGAATTATCTTAATACCGAATATTGTTTATATGCAAAAAACAACAACGTTTTTAATGTATGTTGGCGACCAATGTGGAAAAGCGGAGGAAGCCATAAGATTTTATACTTCACTATTTAAGAATTCAACAATAAAGAATATTGAATATTTTAAAGCCGGCGAACCCGGAGGAAAAGAAGGCTCTGTCAAACATGCAATATTTACGCTTGATGGACAGGAATATATGGCCAATGACAGTCCGATGGCACACAAGTTTTCTTTCACTCCGGCAATTTCCATTTTTGTGAATTGTGAAAATGAAGAAGAAATGAATATGCTTTTTCAAAAACTCTCCGAAGGAGGAAGTATAATGATGGCGCCCGGTGATTATGGGTTCAGTAAAAAATTTGGATGGCTTGCTGATAAGTATGGCGTTTCATGGCAACTTAATCTTAAAGCATAGTGTACCTTGCTGACCCGACGGAACAGCGGGCAACCAGCATGACATTTGACCTAACGGGATTATTTTCCTCTTGCCCCATTTATTAATATTTGCCAATTCGTTAAACATATTTCGGTCATGCTGAATAGACCCGACAGTTACCGGGTTATTTATTCCCGTGATAGCTCATAGGCGTCAAGCTAATTTTCCGGTTTGTTGTGTGCTGTCAAGGGAGTAGCGATATAATGTTGAAGTCACAGTAGTACAAAAGCCTCATCAAGGAACCGTCCGGAAAACGGGGCGTATTCGTTTTCCGGTGGCTTTTTTTGCTTACTTTTTTTTCCACAAAAAAAAGTAAGAGAAAGAAATTGCTGATAATTAAGGAAGATGTCTTTGCCAAACAAAAAGAAAAGAAAAAGCAACCAAAAGCTCATAAGATATCCGAAAGCTCAACGAGGATTTAAAAATGAATGGTGGTCATATTGACCTTCGGTTTGATTTAAAACCATTTTTCCTTTTATATCCTTGCCCAGCTTGCTTTTATAACTTATGTGAATATATCTTAACTTGACGCCAAAGCGTGATAGCTGGATACCGTGCACAATAATAGCTTCATCCGTCGCATTAGCCAGGTATAAAATCTTTAGAAAATTTTAAAAAAATTATGCAGCCGTTGCTTTTTCAATCAGTTTTTTTGTAGCCAGCACCCCTGCATCATCATCAAGATATTTTACGTCTTTACTATACATTTTCAATAACCCTCCTTCGTATTCGATACTTACCCATCCAGCGAAACCAGACTCTTTAATAATACGAAACATTCGAAAAAAATCTGTTTCCGTGTCATGACCCTCGGCATTAAACATATGAGTTTTGGCATGCACCCCTTTAGCAAAAGGCATCAGTTCTTCCATGCCTTGGTAGCGGTCGTATTCCTCCAGACATTTGGTTGCCATCCAACCCGCAATATCATTGGTGGCAGGCTTCGTTCTGTTTACGCAAAAATTCCCAAAATCTGCAAGGGTACCACAATGCGGGCTATTAACCTTTTTCATTACTCCCGCCAACCAGGCACCATTACAGGAAATACCTACATGATTTTCAACGATCACATCCACATGATTTTTATTGCCATATTCAAGCAGTTCAATCAGGCTTTCTTCCGACGCTTTGGCGACTTCCTTCGGATCGCCTTCTCCTTCTATATTTACGCGGATCATCGGGCAACCAAGTGTCGCGGCGGCGTCGATCCATTTATAATGATTTTCTACCGCTTTACTTCGTTTTTCTTTGGTCAATTCTCCCAATACGCCTTCACCATCTATCATTATTCTTAAATTATAGCAGCCATTATCTACGGCACGTTTTTTCAGTTCATTCAGGAACTTTGTATCCTTTGCCTTATCTGCAAAAAACATCGAACAATAGTCAAGACCGGCTATACCAAAGGCTTTCATTGATTTAGCCGGGAAATCAAGTGGATCCAATTGCTTTGTCCAAAACTGGCTGGCCAACGAGAATTGTGAAAGGGCCAGCTGAAATGGCAATGCGTTAGCAGTGGATTCACTTTGTAGCCAGGCTGGTAACACGGCGGCCATACCGGCACCAGCAATACCCATGGAAGCCGACAGGAGGAAGGTCCTTCTATTTGTTTTCATATCCAGGTTTTTAGTTTTACTGTCTATCTGGTAAATTTTACCAAATGAAGATACACGCAAAAAATCTATTTGGCAAAATTTACCAAATAGATTTTTTGAACTACTTTTATCCCACTATGGATACGCATAAGGAACTGGAAGATTTTATAGTAAATGGAAGTAAAACCTATATACCGCATATCTCTCTGGATTGTGCGATCTTCGGCTATCATGACCACCAATTGAAAATTTTGATTTCCATGCTGAAGGGCCTTGATGGTTTTTGCCTGCCGGGTGGTTATATCAAACGGACAGAAACGCTTGATGAAGCAGCCGGCAGAATAGTAAAAGAGCGGTCGGCTATTACCGGCCTGTACCTGCAGCAATACAAAACATTTGGAGACCCGGACCGGGTAAAATGGAGTGATCTTGATACGGAAAAATTAATGAAGCTGCCTGGATTCAAAAAACTAAAGAACAGTTGGCTGATGGACCAGACCATTTCTATTGGTTATTATGCCATCACTGATTTTTCACTCGTTAAACCCCAACCTGATTTCATGTCAGTTTCCTGTGCGTGGTTTGATATTGAAAAGATGCCTGATCTTTTATTCGACCATAATCAAATGGTGAGTGAAGCCTTGCAAACATTGCGGTTACAATTGTATTATTATCCCATTGCCGGAAAATTATTACCCAAAAAATTTACGCTTACTGAAATCCATGCAGTCTATGAAACTTTGTTAAATAAAAGGCTTGACATACGCAACTTTCCAAAAAAATTAATCTTCCTTGGCTTAATCAATAAACTGAATGAAAAGCGTAATATCGGGCCGCACCGGGCTCCCTTCCTTTACACTTTTAATAACAGGAAATATAAAAAAGCACTTGAGCTTGGTATTGATTTAAGCTGAAATTATTAAAGAACGATAAAGGCAGAGAATTTGACTTGTTTTACCGATCCTCGAATGTATTAATTAAAAGGAAGAGCGGCGGGAAAGCAATAGCATCACACACGTCAGGTGATAAATTAATACGCGATAAATAAAAATAGCCTTCCGGGCCGTGATAATTTTTATAAACCAAAATTCCATGGAAGGCGAAAACCGCAGGCAACTCACCAA
>JAOQAL010000718.1 GCA_025963615.1 Chitinophagaceae bacterium
AGACGCTAAATCGGGTGACCGTTACTGGCAGGCCGGACTTTGTGTAGTGAATGTGTTGCTGGGGGAACCTTATTTAAGTACCGATGAATCTCACCAGGGATTGGTATTACATTCTATCTATCACCGGCCGAATGGCTGGGATCATATTCCGGACGGAAGCAAAATCCCAAATGGAGAGTCCAGTATGTGGGGTGATTACCATATGCGTGAAGTCTGTCTCTACCTGCAACGGATAGTTGAAAATGGAAAATATTACGCCTTCTTCAATTGTGTGCAATGAGCGCTAAACAGTTAACTGATCTTTCGCAGTTGTGCATTCATACCATCACCACCAAACCCTGGGGTATTGAAGAGGCTGCTAAAAACTTTTCCGATGAAGGCGTAAAAGGAATAACGGTTTGGCGGGATGCCCTGGTAAATCGCAACATCAGGCAAACCGGTCACCTGTTGCGGAATCACGGGCTGGAAATTGTTTCGCTTTGCAGGGGAGGATTTTTCCCGGCTAAAGAAAAGAAAAAAAGAGAAGCCGCTATTGATGATAACCGGAAAGCCATTGAGGAAGCCGTCGAACTTGGAGCTCCATTAATTGTACTGGTTTGCGGTGCTGATCCCGCGCAGCCGTTGGAAGATTCAAGGAAACAAATACGCTGGGGCATTGAGGCGATTATTCCCGATGCGGCCGCTGCCGGCGTAAAGTTAGCTATTGAGCCGCTTCATCCCATGTACGCGGATACCCGATCGGCAATCAATACACTGGCTCAGGCAAATGATATGGCCGTACAACTGAATTCCTCTACCGTTGGAGTGGCGGTCGATGTATATCATCTTTGGTGGGATCCCATGCTGGAAACTGAAATAAAACGTTGCGGAGAAAATGATCACTTGTTTGCTTTTCATATTTGCGACTGGAATACGCCTACAACGGATTTATTACTCGACCGGGGCCTGATGGGTGATGGTGCCATACCGGTGAATAAAATCAGGGCCTGGGTAGAAGCAACAGGGTTTAATGGTTTTTACGAAGTGGAAATATTTTCAAATAAATACTGGAAAGAAGATCAGGCTGAATTTTTAAAAAAAATTATAAAAGCTTATAAAGAAAATTCTTAAACAATGAAAGTGCATAAACCAGGCATCATCATGAATGGCGTAACGGGCCGGATGGGAACCAACCAGCACCTGTTACGCTCTATCGCAGAGATCATAAAACAAGGGGGTGTAAAAGTGGGCCCGGATGAAACCATTATTCCTGACCCGGTATTGGTGGGCCGTGATAGCAACAAGCTTGAAAAATTATGTGCGATGTCAGGGATTAAAAAAATGACAACGGATCTTGATGAAGCATTAGCCGATAAGAATAATATTATTTATTTCGATTCCCAGGTAACCGGCAGGAGAGCCGATGGGGTAAGAAAAGCAGTAAAAGCCGGAAAACATATTTACTGCGAAAAACCAATCGCAGTAGATACGCAAACGGCATTAGATCTCTATAATTTATGTAAAGAGGCCGGATTAAAAAACGGAGTCGTGCAGGATAAGTTATGGCTCCCCGGAATTATAAAACTAAAGCGGCTTATTCAACAGGGTTTCTTTGGTAAAATTCTTTCCGTAAGAGGAGAATTCGGCTATTGGGTATTTGAAGGAGATTCTATTCCGGCTCAACGTCCTTCGTGGAATTACCGCAAGCAGGACGATGGCGGTATTATCGTAGACATGCTTTGTCACTGGCGCTATCTGCTCGACCATGTATTTGGAAAGGTTAAAGCTGTTTCCTGTATGGGTGCAACACATATTCCCCAGCGCATCGATGAACAGGGAAAGGCTTATACGTGTACGGCAGACGATGCTGCTTACGCAACGTTTGAATTGGAAGACGGGATCATTGCAAATTTCAATTCTTCCTGGGCAGTGAGAGTGCGGCGCGATGATTTATTGACGTTACAGGTAGATGGCACGAAAGGCTCGGCAGTAGCTGGTTTGCGTGAATGTTATATTCAGCATTATGGCAACACGCCTAAACCGGTTTGGAATCCTGATATTGCGCAGCCCATAAATTTCTTTGAAGGCTGGTCCAAAGTACCGGAACAGGAATCCTACGATAATGCATTCAAGGTACAATGGGAATTATTTCTAAAACATGTTGTAAAAGATGAACCGTTTCCTTGGGATCTTCGTGCAGGAGCTAAAGGTGTGCAGTTAGCCGAGAAAGGAATAGAAAGCTGGCATAAGCGTTGTTGGGTTGATATCCCCGAACTTTAAACTATAAAGTTGAATGCTTTTATAAACGGCGGCGTCGCTTTTGAATTGGCTCGTTCCGCCAAAGATGAACAGTTCAGGGTGCTGTAAAAGCCGGTATCTTTTACTCCACCGACACAGGTGACAAAGAACCGGGTACTGATTTGAACAAGAGGATAAACACATTGCTGGAATTAATATGAAAAAAGTAGCATTAATAACCGGCGGAAGCCGGGGCATTGGTTACGGCATCGCGACCCATCTTGCAGCGAAGGGCTTTGATATAGCTATCAATGGTGTGCGGGCAGAAGCGTCCGTTGAAGAGGTTTTAGAAAATCTGCGTAATATAAAATCTGACGTAATCTACTGTCAGGGAGATATCTCATCAAAAGAAGACCGTGAAAAAATTCTGCAAAAGGTTAAAGATCATTTCGGCAAATTGCATGTGCTTGTAAACAATGCAGGAGTAGCGCCAAAAGAAAGAAAGGATATCCTGGAAACAAGTGAAGATAGTTTTAACCGGGTTCTTTCCATCAATCTGAAAGGCCCTTATTTTTTGACACAGCAGGCAGCCAACTGGATGATCGACCAGAAAAAATCGGACCAGGAATTTGCAGGTTGTATTATCAACGTGACCTCCATCTCTGCTTCGGTCGCATCTGTTAACCGCGGGGAATATTGTATTTC
>JAOQAL010000262.1 GCA_025963615.1 Chitinophagaceae bacterium
GGCATCCATGCTTAACCGGGCCAGCGTATCGGCTACATTCGCCAACGCCTGGGCTGTAATGCGTTCGGATTTACCTCTTCCCATTTGAGCATACACGACATTATAATTTAAATCCTCAAAACCTAATAAGGTGGTTGTCAGCTTGCGGTTGATAGGAAATGAAGAACCATAACCTGCTGCGGAACCCAACGGATTTTTATTGACAACATCGTAAGCGGCTTTTAATGTAATTACATCATCAGCCAGGCTTTCTGCATAAGCGCCAAACCACAAGCCAAAGGAAGAGGGCATGGCCAACTGCAGGTGAGTATAGCCGGGCAATAAATCATTTTTATATTTTTCACTCTGCGCCTGCAGCAAATCAAAAAGGAGTTGAATCGCTTTAACCAATTCTTCCATCTCATTTCTTAAAAAGAGCCTGATATCTACTAATACCTGGTCATTACGGCTGCGGGCAGCGTGGATCTTTTTTCCAACATCACCAAGTTTTTGAGTCAGTAATAGTTCTACCTGTGAATGGATATCTTCGACACCCGGGTCCATAGCGAATGGTGAATGCTGAATGCGGCTGTAAATATTTTTTAATTCTTTTATCAGAGAATCTTTTTCTTCTGTTTTTAAGAGACCTACCGTTTCCAACATGGTGACATGAGCCATAGAACCGAGTACATCAAAAGGAGCTAACTGTAAATCAAATTCCCGGTCTTTACCTACGGTAAAAACTTCTACTTCCTGCAGGGATGCTTTATCTTTTTGCCAGAGCTTCATAATAATAGTTGGTTTAACAACTGGATATATAATTCAATTCCTTCCTTTATTTCATGGATATAAATATACTCATCTGCCGTATGGCTTCTTGCGGAATCGCCAGGCCCCATTTTTAACGCGGGAAAATGCATTAAGGCCTTATCAGATGTAGTGGACGATCCGTAACAGGATCTGCCAAGACCGATACCTGCTTTAACTAATGGATGATCCATTGCAATGGAAGAGGAGCGTAAGCGGATACTCCTGGCTTGTATTTCACTCCGGATATTTGCTTTTATAATTTCCAGGACCTCTTCAAAACTATATAACTCATTAATACGCGTATCTACAACAAATTTACATTGGGACGGAATGACATTGTGCGCTTTATTTTCTGTTTCAATAACTGTTACACTCATTTTTACCGGTCCGAGCAGATCGGATACTTTGTCAAAACTATAATTGCTAAACCAGGAAATATCTTTTATAGCTTTATACAGTGCATTTTCACCTTCTTCTCTTGCTGCGTGACCGGCTTTCCCGTAAGCGATACAGTCCAATACCATCAAGCCCTTTTCCGCTACCGCCAACTGCATATGGGTAGGTTCGCCAACAATGCCAACATCAATTTTCTCCATAAGAGGCAGTAAAGCTTCAATTCCATTGCGGCCGGAAATTTCTTCTTCGGCTGTGGCGGCCATTAACACATTATAGTTTAAATTCTGCCTTTCATAAAAATGAAGAAATGTGGCCAAAAGAGATACCAGGCTGCCCCCGGCATCATTACTTCCCAGGCCAAATAATTTACCTTCCTTTTCAACAGGAGAAAAAGGATCCAGCGTATATCCCTTATTCGGTTTTACGGTATCGTGATGCGAGTTGAGCAGAATCGTTGGTTTAGCGGCATCAAAATATTTATTTCTGGCCCAGATATTATTAAGGTGAGTATGGGCGTTTACACCCCTGGCTAAGAGAAATTCCAGTATGATAGCCGCCGTTTTTTCTTCCTCTTTACTAAAAGAAGGAGCAGCAATTAATTGTTTTAGCAAACTTATTGCGTCAGCTGATAGAATATCCAAATCTTCATTCTTCATCTAAGAAAGCTTTATACCCGGCAACAATTTCGGATAACGGTTGCATATTTAATGAATAATTATTGTAGTTCCTGTGGTTCCTTCAATCAGTTGGTTCAGACTTTCGGCTTTCCCTATTATAACTTTTTTTACCCCGCTGTTTAATGCTGCAAAAGCATTATCAAGTTTGGGTATCATACCTGCGAATATTTTTTGTTCCGACTTTAACTGCTGATAGGAGTCCGGGTTTATTTCCTTAATTACAGTACGATCATCATCCGCATCCAGCAATACCCCGCTTTTTTCAAAAGAATAGATCAAGGTCACTTCATAATTCCCGCTTAATCCTTTCGCCACTTCCTGTGCAATGGTATCAGCATTTGTATTTAATAGTTGTCCTTTACGGTCATGGGTAACCGGCGCCAGGACAATCGTCATATTTTTCTCCAGCAAATCACTGATGAACTCCGTGTTAATTGCATCGATGTCACCGGCAAACCCATAATCAATGGCGGGATGTTGACGCTTATGAGCCAGTATCGCATTGCCGTCTGCGCCCGTCAATCCAATAGCATTAACCCGATGGCCCTGTAATTGCGCTACAATATTTTTATTGATATAACCGGCATATACCATGGTTACTATCTTCAGTGTTTCTCCATCTGTAATGCGACGGCCATCCATGAGGGTCTGCTTGATTTCCAGTTTTTCAGCCAGCCTTGTGGCTAACTTACCACCGCCATGCACTAATATTTTTTTGCCGTTGACAGAAGAGAAGTTCTTTAAAAAAGAAGAAAGCTTTATTTCATCGTCAATGATCTGGCCACCGATTTTTATGATAAACAATCTTTCCATCAGGAATTACTTCTAAGAATTTCAGATAGAACGGCTTGTGCGGCCCAAACCCTGTTGGCTGCTTCCTGTGTCACCAAACTATCAGAACTGTCCAATATTTCATCACTCAGTTCAACATTTCTTCTTACAGGAAGGCAATGCATCACTTTCGCCTGATGGGTCAGTTTGAGTTTGTCCCTGGTCAGCATCCAGTCCGGATCATTACAATATATCTTTCCGTAATCATTATAAGTGCTCCAGTTTTTTACGTACACAAAATCGGCATCTTTCAATGCTTCATCCTGGTTGTTGGTAATCGTTGCGCCTTTGGTGAATTGTTCATTCAATTCGTAGTCTTCCGGATGCGTAATGACAAAATCAGCGTGGCCCCAGGCATTCATCCACTGCGAAAAACTATTTGCAACACATTGGGGTAATGCTTTTACATGCGGAGCCCAGGATAAAACCACTTTGGGTTTGTGGGATATTTTTTTTTGTTTATTGTTTTCCAGGCTTTCTGTAATTGTCATGATATCTGTTAAACTTTGCAACGGATGCAGGGTAGCACTTTCTAAACTCACCACCGGAATGCCTGCGTACTTAATAAATTGCCTGATATAAAGTTCGCTGTAGTCATCCTCCCGGTTTTTTAAAGAAGGGAATGTGCGGATAGCAAGAATATCGAAATACTTGCCCATGATGGGGGCTGCATCTTTTACGTGTTCTACCGTGTTGCCACTCATGATAGCTTCTTCTTCAAACTCCAGTGCCCAGCCTTCGCTGCCCACATTAAATACAATCGCATCCATGCCCAGGTTTTGTGCTGCTATCTGTGTGCTCAGCCGGGTACGCATGCTGGGATTCAGGAACAGGCAACCCACTCTTTTACCGGCTCCGGCACTTTTATCTTTAAAAGGCGCGATTTTGTATTCCATCGCTTTTTTTACCAAAGCGTTTATGTCCTGTACATCGTTGACAGAAATAAAATTCTTCATTCTTTAACTAACCGTATTTTCAGATGATATCATGGCATTAATTTCTTCTTTCAGCGCTTCAATAAAATCTTCGGCATCTCTTCGCTTGAGCGCCAGGGAGGGTAATAAGCGGATAATATTCGGTTTCGCCTCACCCGTAAATGTTTTCTGGTTCCACAATAAGTTTTTCCGAAGGTCTTTTAGTTCTTCTGTTACATCAAAGCCAATCATTAGCCCCCGGCCTCTGACATTTCGTATCCCCGGTATGGTTTGCAGCTCATCCCGTAAATATTTACCCGTCATTACCGCATGACCCATCAGTTTTTCTGATTCAATCACTTCCAGGACTGCCAAGGCTGCAGCACAGGCTAAGTGATTGCCGCCAAACGTAGTTCCCAGCATAAAATGTTTGGGTTTAATATGCGGCGCTACAATGATACCACCAATCGGGAAACCATTGCCCATGCCTTTTGCCATAGTATAGATGTCGGCATTGGTGCCGCCAAAATCGTGACTGAAAAATTTACCGCTACGGCCATAACCGCATTGAACACTGTCTGCAATATATACTGCGCCATATTCATCGCACAGGCTACGTATTTTTTTCAAAAAACTTTCATCCGCCACATTGATGCCGCCTACGCCCTGTATGCCTTCAATAATTACAGAAGAAATCTTTTTGCCATTTTCTTTGAAGCAATCTTCCAGCGCCTGTTCGTCATTAAAAGGCAGGAATATCACGTTGTTAGTTTCATTCACCGGCGCGATATAATTTTTATTGTCAGTAACCGATACTGCCAGCGACGTTCTGCCATGAAACGATTTATTGAAAGCGATCACTTTTTTTCTGCCATTATGAAACGAGGCCAGTTTTAGTGCATTTTCATTTGCTTCGGCGCCGCTGTTACAAAGAAATAGCTGGTAATCTTCTTTACCGGACACTTTTCCTAGTTTTTTGGCGAGCTCCACCTGTAAAGGGTTGTTGATCGAATTGGAATAGAAAGCGATTTTTTCCAATTGTTCTTCTATCCGTTTTACCCAATGGGGATGACTATGCCCAATACTGATAACAGCATGACCACCATAGAGATCGAGATACTGCTCACCCTTATCGTCCCACACATAAGAGCCTTTGGCTTTGATAATCGTAATGTCATTAATCGGATACACGTCGAATAATTTCATAATAGTCTCTCCAAACCTATCCGCCATGGGCGGAAGGCTTTGTCGTTTAAAGTTTAGAAAAATATATTTTATCGGAGACTCCGGTTCTTCTACGCCTTTTGGCGGAGAGTTAGAGGGTACTCCCTTTTAATCTCAATCCTGCACATTCATCAAGGCCCATGAATAAATTCATATTCTGCACCGCCTGCCCACTCGCTCCTTTTAATAAATTGTCAATAGCGGAATGAACAACCAGTTTGCTGCCCAGTTTTTCTAACTGTATCACACATTTATTGGTATTCACTACCTGCTTCAAAAAAATGGGTTCCCTGCTTATATGCGTAAATGGATGATTGCTGTAAAATTCAGTATACAGTTCAATCAGCTTTTCCAGATCCATATCACAAGTAAGTTGTGAACTGATAAAAATGCCTCTCGTAAAATCACCACGCCAGGGCACGAAACTGATACCTCCATCGCCTAAAGGCGTATTGGTAAAACTTTGCTGCAACTGATTGAGCGATTGATAAATTTCATCCAGATGTTGATGCGTTAAAGTTTTATAAGCCTGGATATTATTAGCCCGCCAGCTAAAATGCGAAGTGGATGATAAACTCTGGCCAGCACCGGTGGAACCTGTAATTCCCGTAGTATAAATATCCTGTAGTAATCCAGCCTTCGCCAGGGGCAATAATCCGAGTTGTATAGCCGTGGCAAAACAACCGGGATTAGCAATATTGTCTGCGGATTTGATCTGTTCTTTGTTTAATTCCGGTAAACCATAGATGAAATTACGGCCGGCAGGCTGCGGGCTATTAGCTAAACGAAAATCATTGGCGAGATCAATGATTTTTATTTTATGGTCAATATTATTTTCAGAAAGAAATTTCTTTGATTCCCCATGTCCCAGGCATAGAAACAGGACATCCATACTTCCATCCATCAACGGGGTGCTGTCGTTGGTAAACTTTAAATCAGTCTCTCCCAATAAATCCTGGTGAACGGAAGTTATAGCTTTGCCAGCATTGCTGCGGCTATGAATAAAAGAAATCTCAGTTTGCGGATGATTAATTAATAGCCGTATCAGCTCACCGCCGGTATAGCCGGCCCCACCAATAATTCCTGTTTTTACAATAACTGACTTCATAACTATTAAATAATCAATGTTCATCCCGGTCATTGCCGGGAAATTTACAAGAAGACTTCCAATGGAGCCTGTTTCCTGATAGCTGGATTGTGATTGTTAAACAGGGCATGTTATTTAGTTGCATCAACATTCACCGAATGATAGATTGAGGTCTGATTGCCAAAAATTTTACTGAACCCGCGTACATCTTCCCCGGTAAACCCCGTATTCATTTCGCCATACTTGCCAAACTTGCTGCTCATCAGGTCGTATGGGCTTTCAATGCCGGTAACCTGAAAACGATAAGGCTGTAAGGTTACAAATACATCTCCGGTTACATTTTGCTGTGAGCTGTCAAGGTACGCTTCAATATTTCTCATCACAGGGTCCAATATTTGTCCTTCATGGAGCCAGTTGCCGTAAAACTGTGCCAATGTATCTTTCCATTGTAATTGCCATTTGGTAAGTACATGTTTTTCCAGTGCATGGTGCGCTTTTAATATTACCATGGGTGCGGCTGCTTCAAAACCCACCCTTCCTTTTATACCAATAATAGTATCACCTACATGGATGTCGCGGCCGATACCGTAAGGACCGGCCATAGTTTGTAAATATTGAATAGCTTCTGAAGGGTGCGAAAATTTTTCATTATCAACACCCGTTAATTCTCCTTTAATAAAATTTAACCGGACTTCCCGGCTCCCTGACTTGCTGAGTTGTGTAGGCCAGGCTTCTTCCGGCAGCATTCCTTTTGAAGAGAGAGTTTCTTTGCCGCCAACACTGGTTCCCCACAATCCTTTATTAATAGAATAAAGCGCTTTGTCAAAATTCAT